>JAESTW010000395.1 GCA_016763395.1 Kofleriaceae bacterium | reverse complement strand
GTGAGCGGCAAAGAGCGGGAGAATCACCGTGCTGAGCGCGCCCAAACCATCAGCCGAGCACCGCTGGCTGTCTTAATCAACGGCAACTCGGCCTCTGCTTCAGAAATTGTCGCAGGCGCACTAAAGAACCTCGATCGCTCGATCATTATCGGCGCCACTTCCTTTGGCAAAGGTTCGGTACAAATACTCTATGACAACAAAGATGGCTCTACCCTCAAGTTGACCATTGCCCAGTATCTCACTCCTGGAGACTTGAGCATTCAGGGAATTGGTATCACGCCGGACATCGAACTGCGCCGCATGTTTGTGCCAAAGAAGAACGACGGTCCCAAAGACTACTTGCAGCTCTTGGCTCCAACTAAGAAGTACCGGGAGCGAGACCTGAAGGCTTCTCTCAAGTCGAAATATGCCAAAGAAGGCGACAAGCCTCTGGGCATTCTGTCCTTTGTTTATGGAGCGCCTACTCGCAAGAAATCGTCCGGCAAAGACGATGCTGAATCGGAGGAAGAGGAGGAGGAGGAAATTGATGATAGCGACGAGATAATCGAGGACTTCGAGATGCGCTTTGCCCGGGACTACATCTCTCAGTACGGCGCTGCAACTCGCAAGGCATCGCTAAAGAACCTCGATCAAGCCCTGCGAAGTCGGCGACAAGAGGAAACACAACGCCTGAACGATAAGTTGCAAAACATCGGAATTGACTGGAGCGCGGCACCGGCCAACCACCCGGCCGGACAAATGCAGGTTCAATTTGAACTGGAGGCAGGTGGTTTCAAAGTAGAGGCAGGAGAAACTGCCAAAATTAAGACCACGGTGACCAATGTTGGCAACACTGTCATTTATCGAGCGCAAGCGAGAATCTCCGCGGTAAACCCGGCCTTTCGTGACAAGGAGATGCTCTTTGGAAAAATCGCGCCGGGTGAGACCAAGACCTGGACTAGCCATGTAAAAGTACGAGCTTCGTCTCTGGACCGGCTTGAATACCTTAAGCTCGACCTCTTTGACGCTGCGAATTCTTCTGGTTCCGCTGCGCCGCTAAAGCTGCGCATTGTAGCGGCCGAACGTCCGGTCTTTGCGTATTCTCATCAACTCATCGACAAATCCAACGAAGACGGTCTGATTCAAGAAGGAGAATCTCACATTCTCCGCATCACCGTTGCCAACACTGGCAAAGCCGAAGCTACCGATACGGTGGCGATTCTTCGCAACGCCTCCGGCACCGACTTGGTTCTCAAAAAGGCGCGTTTTGACCTGGACGACTTGAAGCCAGGGGAGAGCAAGACTGTCGACTTCGAATTCAACATCGCAAAGCAAACCAAGAACGTAATCGTGGTTGAGCTCCAAGTGTACGAGAGTAAGTACGGTGAGAACATCGCTGAGAAGCTTAAATACCCTGTCCGAGCAGCCTCTAGTGGACCGCAAAAGTCGAAAGGCAACGTCCGCATCAGCGATGCAGCAACCATCTACGAGGGCGCAGCCGGCGACGCAGCTAAAATTGCTACCGCCCAGTCCAATACCGTTTTGCGGGTAACCGGACGTATCGGCGACTGGGTCCGAGTCGACACCGGAAAAGCCCCTGGCTTCGTAAAACTGTCACGCACCAAGAAGGTCAGCGCTCGTGCCAATCCAAGCTCACTCAAGCACATTATGCAGGTTACGCCCCCTGAGTTAACTCTGACGATTCCCAGCTACGAGACGACAAAAGAGCGCTACACACTGGCGGGCACAGTCAGCGACGACACCAAGGTCGAAGACGTATATATCTTTGTTTCCAACCGCGACGCAAAAATCGATAGTCGAAAGGTGTTTTATCGCTCCAATCGCCACGGCGCGTCTCCAAAGAAAATGGACTTCAGCACAGAAATCCCCCTATGGCCCGGAAACAACATTGTCACCGTGGTTGCTCGCGAGAATAACGAAGTACGAACCGTACAGACTCTCTATCTAAATAGGCGATCGCCATAGTAGTGCCAAGGCAAGAGGTGGTTGGGCGAGCGCCTCGAAACCGAATACGATCAGGTTATTTCTCGTCACTGCCTAAGATTGCCAGGCGTAGTGCAGCCGTCGCCGGTGGCAGTCGCGCGACACCTCGGTGCACCAGAAATATCTTGCGCCGTATCGGTGTTTTTCTGGTCGGGACTTCGACCAACTTCCCGCTTTTTAGGTCTGCAGCGACTGCTGATCGACTAATAAGAGCTTTTCCCATACCAGCTCGGACATTTCCTTTAACAGCTGCAATGCCAGCCAATTCCATGACAATGTCTACCTCGCCAAAATGCCTATGAAGTAACTCGCGGGTGGTAGAGCCGTCGGGAAAGGTCAGGTAGCCGGCGCCCTTGAGTTGCAGTTTGGGTGACGCAACAAGAATCAGTTCGTCATCACGCCAAAAATCGTCACCCTCGTGGCTGACAATGCCCAGGTCGAGCTCACCGGCTAGAACTTCTGCCCGGATATCCAAGGCGTAGCCTTCACGCAGAAGGAACTTAATGGCTGGGTACTTGCGCCGAAACTTCGGTAGAATTTTGGGTAAGAGGTAGGTCGTTGCGGTGGCGCCAGCACCTATGCGAACTTCACCTACGCGCAGTCCCTCCACTTCACCGACCCGCCGAAGGCCACCTTCAATCGCTGCCAACGCAGCCTTGGCATGGGGCAAGAGTGCAGTTCCAGCCGCCGTCGCTGAGGCTCCGTGACGTCCGCGGTCTAAAAGCCTTGCGCCCATGTACTCTTCGAGCCTGCGTATCGATGCCGATAGTGCGGGTTGGCTCAGGTGGGAACGCTTGGCAGCCTCGGTAAAGGTGCCGTGTTGAACAATCAATAGAAAATGCCGCAATTCTTCAATCATCAGTAATATCTATAGTACCGATAAAAACAATCGATTGTACAAATGTATTCGAACCCTCTAGTGTAGTTCTCATGTTCCTACTAGCGACACTCGGCGCAAGCGCAGGGCTCATCACAACTCTGAGCGGATTTGGTGGTGGCGTCTTCCTCGTCACCTGCTTAGCGCTTTTATGGGACCCGCTGACCGCTCTCACCATCAGTTCCCTCGCCCTTCTGGTGGGCAACAGCCAACGACTCTTCCTCTTTCGAGCGAGTTTCGATTGGCGACTTTCCCTGCCGGCAATACTTGGATGCATTCCCGGCGCGCTGCTCGGCGCCCTGCTAGCGACCGCACTGCCAGCTAGCTTGCTGAAAGTCGCTATCGTGTCCGCAACCTTGGCCTCACTCTGCTGGATTCCCTTCCGCAACAAAGTAACCCTACCCCGGTGGATGCTGGGACCTGGATCAACAGTAGTCGCTTTCCTGTCGGCAACCACTGGTGGAGGTGGCTTCCTGCTTGGGCCGCTGCTTATGAGTACCGGCGCGTACGGAGCTAGATACCTTGCCGCAGGAGCGAGCGCGAGTATCGCAGTACACACCTTCCGAGTCATTGGATACTCAGCCAGCGGGCTCATCGATCCAAGCCGATTCGGACAAGCGCTACTCCTCGCTTGCTGC
>JAESTW010000038.1 GCA_016763395.1 Kofleriaceae bacterium | reverse complement strand
GATATGAGTGTGGGCTACGATTTGGCGGGAATCAAATCTGAGCCAGTGGACGCGTTTATTGAGGGTATGAAGGACTGTTCGTCGGTTGTCGAATCACTTCGGAAACAGATTCCGGACGAGTTTTCGCAGTTCCGCGACTTGGACTTCAATACTTGTTTGTCCGACAGTTTAACGTTGAGTACCTTTCACGGCTGTCCTCCCGACGAGATCGAGAAGATCATGGAGTATCTGCTGGTGGAGAAAGGGCTTCACGCGATTGTAAAGCTCAATCCGACCTTGCTCGGCCCGGACGCGGCTCGGACTCTGCTCAACGATACCTTGGGCTACTCAGATATCCGCATTCCCGATTCGGCCTTTGCCAATGACACCAAGTGGGAGCAGGCAGTTGGCTTTGTTGAGCGTCTGGGCAAGCTCGCCAAAACGCAGGGCAAGGGCTTCGGGGTGAAGTTCTCCAATACTCTGCTTGTCGACAATCACAAGGACTTCTTTCCTGCAGAAGAAAAGTCGATGTACTTGTCCGGTGCGCCACTGCACGTCTTCGCCATGACCTTGGTAGCAAAGTTTCGCGAGCATTTTGGAGATACTTTCCCGATTAGCTTTTCCGCCGGAATCGATCGCAATAACTTCGCCGATGCTGTTGCCATAGGGCTCACTCCGGTCACGGTCTGCAGTGACTTGCTCAAGCCTGGTGGCTACGCTCGCGCCAGTGGCTACTTGGATGTTCTGGGCAAGCGTATGGCGAAAGTCTCCGCGACTTCGGTGGGTGACTTTATTCTACTGGCCTACGGACAGGCAAACAGTACGCTCGCTGCTCTCGGGGCCGATGACGAAACTGCTGCAGCATGCCAAGCTTCTCTTGGAGCCGGACGAGGTATGCAAGCGACGGCAGGCGAATTGTATCCAGCCTGGCTATCGGCAACCAAACTTGCCAATACCAAGCACTACGTAGAGCAGTGTATTGCCGACCCACGATACCGGCAGCCCAAAAATCACAAGACACCGAAGAAGGTCGGTACAGCACTGGCGCTCTTTGATTGTGTGAGTTGCAACAAATGCATCCCCGTTTGTCCGAACGACGCCAACTTTAGCTATGCGATTCCCGAGCAGGAAACGGCGATTGTGAAGATGACTTTGTCCGACGGAAAGTGGCAGTCTCGAGAAGAGGGCACGCTGCGGGTCGAGAAAAAAGTGCAATACGGGAACTTTGCCGATTTCTGCAACGAGTGTGGCAACTGCGACATCTTCTGTCCGGAAGATGGAGGTCCGTATGCCGTCAAAGGGCGTTTCTTTGGCAATCTAGACGATTGGCGCACAATGAAGAGTAGCGATGGCTTCTTCTTTGAGCGCGGTGACTCGACCCGTATCTATGGACGTTTTGAGGGCAATGAGTTTGAGATGCAAGAGGTGGATGGCAAGGTTTCGTATCGAGGCCAGGGCTTTGAAGTCACCTTTGATTCGGCAAATCCTGCGGAGAGTGTCGCTGGAAATGCGGAGACCGAGGTTGATCTAAGCTATTACTACCTGATGTCGTGGATTTCCACGGCAGTATTAAACTCCGCCAGCGCCAACTACCTGCGATACCTATAAAGAGCTTTGATGACACCACAAGAAAATGCACAAGTTAGTACCCAAGCACTACGGATCAATGGAGATAGGCTCAGTGCCCGTTTGCGCGAGCTCGCGTTGGTTGGCGGGACCCCAGACGGCGGTGTCTGTCGTCTTGCGTTGACGCCTGCGGACAAAGAGGGACGGGACTTGGTCATTACGTGGATGCGCGAGCTGGGAATGAGTGTAAGCATCGACAAAATCGGCAATGTCATGGCTGTCTTTGCCGGACGAGAAGAAGGGCTGCCAGTTACAATGGGATCGCATATTGACACCGTTGCCACTGGTGGTGCCTACGACGGTAACCTCGGCGTCTTGGCCGGGTTAGAGGTTGTGCGAATCTTGGTCGATGCCAAGATAACGCCGCGCTATCCTATCGCCGTTGCCTTTTTTACCAACGAAGAAGGGGCGAGATTTGCGCCGGACATGATGGGGAGTGGCGTACAGCAAGGGGCCCTTTCGCTGGAGACTTCGCTTGCGACAGTCGGTATTGATGGCACGACGGTTGCCGATGATTTGCAATCCATCGGGTATGCGGGCGATAGAGCCTGTGATTTTCGAGCGAGAAACTTCCTTGAGCTGCATATTGAACAAGGACCGGTGTTGGAGCGCGATGGTGTGCAGATCGGTGCTGTAGAGGGCGTACAGGGGATCTCCTGGACAGAAGTGACATTGCACGGCGTATCGAATCATGCGGGAACCACTCCGATGAGTATGCGCAACGATGCGGCGTATGTTGCTGCGGCCATCGCAGTGGAGTTGCGGGCTATTGCCAGTGATTTTGGCGAGCCTCAGGTTGCGACGGTTGGTTCACTTGTGCTGGAGCCTAATCTAATCAACGTCGTTGCTCGTAAAGCGACTCTCACACTCGATCTGCGAAACACTGATGAGGCCGTCTTGCAGAAGGCAGAAGCCCGAGCCTTTGCGTTTGTAGAGGAGTGCGCAGCGAGGGAGGGCGTCCGGTTCGAGATGAAAACGCTGGCCAGATTCGAGCCAGTAACCTTCTCGCCGGACATCATTGGTCTTGTCGAAGCGACTGCCAAAGAGCTGGGCGCGAGCGTCAAGAGGATGCCGTCCGGTGCCGGACACGACGCGCAAATGTTCGTTCCCAATTGCCCCAGTGGCATGATCTTTGTGCCAAGTGCGGGCGGCATATCGCACAATATCAAAGAGCACACCGATGCCATCGATATTGAGCGCGGTGCCAACGTACTGCTGCAGGTGCTATTGACGCTAGTGAGCTAAGGGATACTGCGTTCCGACGGTTAGTCGCTATCTAAGCGGCTGTAGATCAGGCTGTCCCGAACTCCGATGTGGGTTTCCCAGGTAGCACGCAAATGTCCTTCGCGTTTCATGCCGAGGGCCTCGAGGCAGCGAATCGACGGCTGATTGTCCGGATCGACATCGCCTGCGATGCGCCTTAGGCCACGCGTTTCAAAGCCGTGTGCCATGACCCGCTTTGCAGCTTCAAGGCCAAATCCCTGTCCACGCGCCTCTGGGCACAAGATAAATCCGATTTCCGCTTGGTCTTTGGATTTGTCGATGAGAACGACCCAGCCGATCGCTTGTCCGGGGTTATCACGCAGTGTGATGGCAAAGCATTGCACTCCAGCGCCATCCACATTCCACTTAAGGTAATTCGCCACTTCAGCGACACTAGTCATGGGTGCTGAGGACCAGTAGCGCATGGTCTCAGCCGAGCTTAGGGCAGGATAGAGCGCGGCGGCATCACTGTGCTCCAGCGGCCTGAGGTACAATCTGTCTGAGACTAAGCAGACTGCATCGGCGCGCCTGTCCGAATCGTTGTTTGATGCGTTGTCCGATTCGGTGCCCGATTTTTCGCTGCTAGCGTTCGGGGCGTTGTAGATGTCCGCTCGCAAGTCTCGCTCGAAGTTCCATCCGCTAGGGTCGTCGTCACTGAGTTCGCCCAAATCTAGGTCGGCAATGACGAGGCCTGTTGGCGCTTCCACGACCTGAGCGCGGCCGTTGGGGCCGACAAAATAACTGGCGCCAAAGTACTCTTGCGTCCAAGGAGGCTCGGTGCCGAGCCGGTTGCTTCCACCAATAAAGAGATTGTGCCGAACCGCGTCCACGGCAAATTCCATCTCCCACATGGCTCGGCTCTTCTTGCCAAAGGTAACTGCTGGCGAGAACACAAGCTCGGCGCCTTCTTCTGCCAAGGTCTTCATAACGCCTGGAAAGTGCCGATCGTAGCAAATGGCGATTCCCAGCTTGCCTATCGAAGTCTCGAATACCGGGTAGTATCGGTTCTGAGAAATATTCGCACTGCCATTGTTGAGATCGCCGTCGCTGCGTTCGTAGTAAAATGTCTCGTGAAAGCTCCCGGCATCGTTCTCGCCTTCCGGGATATGACATTTTCTATATATACCTAAAATCGCTCCGTCCTTCTCGATGACGACCGCGGTGTTGAAGCGCTTGCCACTTTTTGAGTCAATTTCGTAGATGGGCGCAACGATCAGAATCTTGTGCTCTTGTGCGGCAGCTTGCATCGCCCGGACGGTCGCGCCAGTCAGAGCATCCTCGGCCAAATCGAGCCAAATTGACTTCTTTTCCAGCGCAAAATAGGGCCCAGTGAAGAGTTCGCCAAAGCAAATCGCCTCTACGCCCTGTTTTGCGGCCATCTGAGCCAGTTTTACGTGATGCTCAATGTTTGCATCTCGCAGTGCTTCAAGCCTGCCGTCTAGCTCGTCTAGCGTATCTACGCTTTGGGGCATGTCCGGATACACATTGATTGTCTCGCTTAAGGCAACCCGAATTTGTCGTTTCATCGCAATGCTCCCGTAAATAGAACTAGGTCCTCGGACTTCTCGTTAGTAGAAAACTCAGCGCGCAGCTGCAAAAGCCCGGCAAAGCCAGAT
>JAESTW010000037.1 GCA_016763395.1 Kofleriaceae bacterium | reverse complement strand
TGCCCATCATCAAGCAATTGTGTGAGCGCTTGGCCGAGAAGCCGCGGGACGGTGTCTCGGTATTGGTGGTTGTTCCGACGCGCGAGCTGGCCCAACAGGTGGCTGCTGCCTTTGATTCTTACAGTCGCTATGCGCCCGCGAAGGTCACTAGTATTTCTCTTATCGGTGGCGAGAGTGTCGACAGGCAACTGCGCTCCTTAGTCGATGGCGCCAATGTGGTGGTGGCGACGCCCGGACGTTTGTTGGACATTATTGGGCGCGACGGAATTGACCTTAGCGCGCTCGATACCTTGGTCTTGGACGAAGCTGACAAGTTGCTCGACTTGGGGTTTTCAGAAGAACTGCAATCGCTATTGCGGCTGCTTCCCGAGGGCCGTCAGAACCTTCTCTTCTCGGCCACCCTCGCGCCCAAGATTGTCAACCTTGGCGGTAAATTTCTTAAGGACCCGATTCGCATCTCGCTCGCACAACAAGAGACAAGTTCTAAAATCTCTCAGCGGGTGATTGAAGTGAATCGAGAGCGGCGCCGCCCGCTGCTTCACCACTTGATTGTGGATGCAAAGGAGACTTGGCAACAGGTGTTGGTGTTTGTGGCCAGCAAACGTTCGGCGCACAATTTGTCCGCGAAACTGCGCGGTATGGGGCTCTCGGCGGCGGCGCTTCACGGAGATCTTGCGCAGAGCGAACGCACGCGAGTGTTGAAGCAGTTTAAGAACAAGAAACAGCAAGTGCTTGTCGCCACCGACCTCGCATGCCGGGGAATCGACATCAGCGAGCTCTCCTGCGTTGTCAATTTCGACCTGCCCCGTTCACCGAACGACTATGTCCACCGCATTGGCCGAACTGGCAGAGCCGGACAATCTGGCGTGGCAATTTCCTTTGTTGATCACGAGACCGAGGCTCACTTCAGACTCATCGAGAAGCGCGCCAACATTTGTTTGGAACGCGAGCAAATAGAGGGCTTCAAGATGTCTCCCCGGGAGTTCAATCCGGACACGGTCAAGGCTCCTATCAAAGGCAAACGCAAGAGCAAAAAAGACAAGTTGCGCGAGCAAGCGGCCCGGCTGGCGGCCAAAGACTCAAAGCCGCCCAAGTCCTGACGCCAGAGTCCTAACGCGTCTTACTGTCTTGGGAAAAGTTCTCAGACCACTGGCGACTGTTAAATGTCATCTCATACTTTCTCTGTAGGCAGAATCCCTCGCACACTGTTTCGGCCAGTTCAGCGTAAAACTAGAGCGAAAACGTACCCCCGCCTCGCAATCGCCGATACACTGGGCACAATGAATTCTACTGGTTGGAACGGAACGTTGGGCTTGGCAGCCCTTTTGAGCATTACAGTACTGGTGGCATGCGGCGACTCAGCAGCCCCCGCAACCCCGGATGCAGGCGATAGCACCGACGCTGGCCCTACCCTTCTCACCGGGTTCTTCAACGCAGGTGTCGTTGAGGGCTTAGGCTACTCGACCGCAACGCAATCCGGACAGACAAACGCCAGTGGCGAATTTAGCTATGTGTCCGGCGAGACCGTCGAGTTCTCCGTCGGCGGAATTGTATTGGGATCCGCGAGCGCCGCAGCGGTAGTAACTCCCTTCGACTTAGTGGGCATACAACCGCCGTCCACTGAGCTTCCTCTGCGTAACGAGCTAAGTGCTTCCTACCGTTCTGGGCCCTTTCAAACGGCCACAAACATAATGCATCTGCTGATGAGCTTAGATGACGATGACGATTGGAACAACGGGATCAACTTGACTGCCTGGAGTACCCCGCTTGCAAACGCAACGGTGAATTTCGAACGGCCCATCGACGACTTTGCGACTGAGAACTACCGCGCGCTGCGCAGGAGATACATATTGCGCGCGTGGTGCAACCTCTTGAGGTCTTGCCCTACCTGTATCAGAAGCTGGACATTCAGGTACCTGTACGAGTGCGTGTAGGCTCAGCTTGGGACAGTGGTAACGACAACACAATCAACTCAGTTTCAGAGGACAGTTTTCACGAGAGCGGGCTGCTCGCCAGTCACAAGTTCGACAACAACGCGGACGGATTTTTTGAGGGCGGCACTACGTACTTGTACGACGGCAAGTTCCGAGAAACTGCCGAGGCCGAAATTGAATACGGCCCGGACGGAATAACTCCGGTGGCAGTAAGCACCTATTCGCTCGCCTACGACAGCATGGGCCACAGGTCCTCTTACACCTCCGAATACGACGACGACGGCAACACCAGTATTGAATCTAGCAGCAAGGATGTCTACAGCTATAACGCCGTCGGCCAACTCACGACCGAGGTTTCAACCTCGGACGACGATCACAACGGGGTCCCCGAGTATGAAAGAACCTTTACCTATACCTATGATGACAATGGCAATCGTCTAACGAGCGACCGAAGTACTGATTCAAACGCCAACGGCACTGTGGACGCGCGCATACTCATAACCTACACATACGACAGCGAGAATCGTCGGACAAGCCTTAGTACTCGTACTGACGATGACGCCAATGGTGACTTTGAAAGCCACATCGAATCCATCTACACCTACGACGCTTCCGGCAATCTGACACTAGAAGTGCAAAATTCAGATTCTAACAACGATTCCAACGTCAATAGCACCGTCAGAAATACCTTCACCTATGATGCGCAAGGGCGACGACTCACCTTACTGCAAGAGGATGACTATACCAACAATGGAAGCGTCAACCTCAGAGCTCTAGCCACCCTCACCTACAACGACGCCGGACAAGTGCTCTCACAGATTCTCGCCCGTGATAACAACGGTGACAACAGCTATAATCGGATAGACACGGAAACCTCGACCTACAATTCTACGGGCAAGCGGCTAACTAGTATACGAGAACGAGACTTAAACAACAATGGCACCACCGACTACAGAACCACCGAAACTACCACCTACGACAGCAATGGGGGACGTCTCACCAACGTCTACGAGCTCGATAGCGACGCTAACGGTAGCCCAGACACACGAAGTACGACGACCAATACAAACGACGATCGGGGAAATCGGCTCTCCTCCCTCCGCACCGACGACGACGACGGCGACGGCAACGTAGACAGCGAGTCCCTCCGGACATACAACTACACAGAGTTCGCCGATGGAGTGGCCTACCTATCTGCCATTTACTTCGGGTTGTAGGCGGTGTGCTGAGTCTGCGATCCCTTGGGTGAATGCTACAGACACGTTCTCCCAATGGATTTAAAGCTAGGAGCCCAAACGGCCGACTGTATAGTTACTGCTACATGAGTTAGCCATGCCAAAATCCAAAACCGAATTCGCAGATCCACCGATGATGCTCCGGTCAGTTGCCCCTGGAGGCTTCTTTCGCTGTAACGCATCATTTAGGTCTATCGTTGGATTTAGCGCAAGCGAACTCAAAGCAGAACCATTTCTGGATTGGATTGAAGAAGCTGACCTTGAGCGCGCGTCCGATACCATTGAGGGCAAGCGAGAGAGTTGTCAGGTTAGGCACCGCACCAAATCCGGTGGTCAATTCCTCGTGGAGATTCGAGTGCAAAATCATGAGGGAAGCGCTGTCATACTTTCTCGCACTA
>JAESTW010000394.1 GCA_016763395.1 Kofleriaceae bacterium | reverse complement strand
CTTCCTTAAATCTAAAATCAGCTCTCGCGCAGGGGATTGAGATTCAGGATCCCCTGTGACAGCATAGTTGTCGCCTCTTGATTTGGGGTATGACGTCTATTCGTGTAGAAATCTACGGTAAGGAATTCTGAAGCGGGGCATAGCCGTTTCTGTCCGACCAACATAAGCCTCGTGTAGCCCATCTCGGGTAACACCACAGCACGTCGTTCGAGTCGCGCTTTCGCCGGACGTAGACGTAGAAGAACTCGCAGTATCGTTCACCGAGTTTTGCCAGGCCGAATCCCTCTAACGAGCTTCGGTGCGCACTCGAGCGGGTCAGCTGGTCACAGCTTTACATCTGCATGAGCTAGCGGCAGACGTAAAGCGGCTCAAGACAAACCAAGAGTTGTGCAGCCACACTTCGTCCGGTCGCAGAGACCGCGAGAACAGGGAGCACTAGCGCCAACCAGTTCAGGGCAATTTACTAAGCGTTAGAACTTAGCTTAAGTTGGTGAGATATGCCGAATTGGTTCTGTCACAACCCGCACTGTCCCGACTGCGACAACCCCCAGCCTATCGCTGGTCTAGCAATTCGCCCGCCGTGCAGGGCATGCGGCCACGCCGACCACGGCATGGTGATGTGGCGTGTTGGAGGAGGTCCAGACGATCCCTTGGGAAGAGGGAATTTTGCCTCCAAAGCTCGTTCCGAGTCATCGACATCACAACGCGGACGCGGCTTCTACTGTCAGAATCCAAAGCAGGGGGGGATACCAACGGGGTTGGCTTCGCGCTGCGGCTGTATCCAAAACGGCGGCTGATGTTTTTTCTCAACCACGATGAGGTTCCCAATGCGTTGGTAAAATCCATAACGCTAAGCGAAACACTCTGATGGATTTTATGCCCCGCAGCCCACTTATTTGAAGGGCTCGATGGCAGCAAAGAGCTGAATCTATACCCAGCCGGTTTTCAAGAACCACACTTTATTTTTCCTAGCTCTGCTTCATGCTTTGCTTTGTGGCATTCTTGCTGCAATGCCCTGTGACGAACATCAAAATCACAACAGAAACTGTCGGCCATGCCACACAGCTGCCCTACTGCTGGCTTCAAGCGAGCTCGGCCAGGCGGACAAAAGCTCAGCTCGTGTGCTTGGAGTTACGGTAGGCCGACTCGTCAACGGTTTTGGAAAGTGCAAGGGAGAGGTGAGTCAGGACGAGAATGACCTGTTGCGCACCATCTGCGCCGGAATCAATGCCCGCCTTTTGGCCCTGAATCTAAAGCCTGTGTTTGCAGTCAATGGTGGTCGAATCGATTTGGACCAAATCACAGCCGAGCACAGACTTGGCTATCGCAACCGCCTTCTTGACATGGGCACTTGGATCGGACACACCGAGTTCGAGGTCCTGTCCAGGATCATCAACATACCATTCACAATCATGGTTGGTGGTGGCGCCAACACGGTTGCGCAACCGATTGCCATTGGTGGTGACAGCAATCCTCCTGCAGCCGACAGGGCCTTGTTCTTTACTGGCGATCACTACAAGGTTTGTCACCTGCAGCCGAACCAGGGAGGAGGATTCGACTGCGACGAATTCAGAGAGGCTCATCCGCTCGGCGACTGCGGATTGGAGTCGGTTCTAAACTTAGTGTTTTCCCTGAAAAGCGAAGTATGGTGGGACGAACAGAATCCCCACAGGCAGGCCTTTCGCGACATATTTATGGCCTACCGAGGACTCTATAGGGCGAGAGTTCGGCCCAACAATGGCAATCCGATTGTGGCGGCCGATAATCCCATCTATGTCGAGTGTATTCGCAATCTGCGGACTCTCCTCGTCGAAGCCATGACGGATGAAGAAGTCAACGACGGCATTATCGCTGATGGACATATGCCCGAAGCTGTCGCCGAGATGGATGCTTCTTGGGGAGAGTATGTAGCGAACAACTGGGTGGACAAATGGGCTGACATTCGGCCCGTGCGAGAGCAACTGGGGCAAGTCGTCGAGTGTGTTGACGACACTGTTACCTGCGTTGCCAACATCGGAAGCGCGCAAAACTGGCTGCGTGCTGTCATGCGGTCGGACAACTGGGGCCGAATGAGAAATGTCGGACTGGGCAATGTTACGATTCCTCGAAAGTTTGGACAAAAGGCCAGCTACGCACATCTAGGTATGATGCTGGCTCGAGTCACCACCTCAAACGCCGGTACGCTGTTCTTCTTTTGTGCCGGCGCCAACTTCGCGGGCTCGCTGGTTCCACCAGGGCGCGGCGAGTATCATCCATGGTCGCTTAAGAATTGCTCGCAGGATCGAAGCGGCAAAGGGCTCAAAGGGCATCCTGGAGACGTGCACACAGAAGCATTCTGCATGGTGAGCCTACACAATTGGATCGAAAGCTCTGGCCATGATGTGACTCAGATCGATATGTATTGGCTTCTCGAAATGGACATGTGTGGTTGGCAATGTCGACCATGCTTGGCAATGTTCCAGTCGATATACCCAGTGACAAGCACTGATATAAGCAAGTCATTGGTGAAGAAAGGTATGGACCACTATCTGCCAGAACTGTTCTAACTTCTGAGTCTAAGAACCCACAGACCTATCCAATAAGCCCATCGGTGTGGTCACTGCATATCCGATTTCCAATGCAGTGTGCAGAGGGAGAGCGCTTTGAGTAAACGAACCACAGATTTGTCTCGTCTTGAATCGATGCTATCCGGCGATGGATATTATCCATTCTTCAGAGTGTCCGAGAGGTTGCACAACATGGAGAAAGTTCCGTCTAGCCAACTGCTATTCCATTTTCCCAATGCTGCGGTAGGTGGAGTCTCAATGAACATTTCAACAGCGACTGCGATGGCAACTATAGAGGAATGTTTGCTCTCCACGGGGGATTGGGATTTTGGGCCTCCGGCAGGTATTCATCGTCGGCCCGATTTTTGCTCACTTGTTTCGTCTGTGCTTCGGGAGTTTGAGAACGATTGCAAGAAGGCGGACAGTGTTTACGAATTCTGGCTTCGTAGCGGACATCCTGCGTATCCTGTGTTCTGGGGCTTTTCCCTACTTCTCGTCATGGATGGGGGGCGTCGCTCAAGAGTATGGCTAGGGTCATGTTCGGACTAACCACGCCCTCTCGCTCAATCCCAACGTCCGACCAGCTAGCTGGTGCTGTCCGAAAACACGTCCAAGAGGGAATAGCATCTAGTCGGTGTGCACTGTTTCGAGGAGGGGGCCATTGCTCGTGTCAAGTGGCAGGTATGCAGCCGTATATCCATTAGATTGAGCGTTGAAGCTTATGAAGACTGGGAGCCGAGCTGCAAGTGGAGGAGCCGGGGCGACCACATTCAGCGCGACGCCCGCCCCCGCTACGAATACGCGCACGTTCTCTGCGTGTGTACATGTCTTGGTGGTGGCTACGCTCTTGATCGCGGCGCGTTGCACACTAATTTCCACACCTCGCGATTTTGAGTTGATACCGACGACGCGGACCGTCGGGAGCGAGGCAAGGAGAACTCGTGAGAGACCTCTCAATGCAGCCACGTCAGCGGCCGTGGCCGCCACGCCGCTTGCCCCAGCCACGCATCAAAAGGATCTTGAGCTGGCAACGCGGCAGCGCCCGTTTGTCCAAGCGCGTCTAGGAACGCGCTTAAGCGCCTTGCTGGACAGAGGTTTGTGACACCAGCACGGGGTGGTGGGGGCGCAAGTTCGGACCCCGTGTAGCAGCCCTCGAGGATGATGGTACTGAGCACGGCCCCCTTGCCCGAAATCCTAGGGAGGAGTCGCACACACAGGTCGAATACTGCCTTGTCTTCAAAGTCGGGCGAAGCACCGAGAAATGAGTGTAGCCCTCCATGCCCGCTAATAAGAAGAGTTAGGGGCCCCGCTTTGATTTTGTTGATTGCAGTGGTGTATTTGCTTGGGAGGACAACAGAATTCGCGCGGTCCCACGTGATGATATCGTTTAGGTTCAAAGGTGAGAGGCTAAAGCTGTCTTTGTAAACGTTTCCACAATATCTCGTGTTTGTCACCATGTCGCTGTCCACGCTAACCAATAATACGGCAGGCTTGTCATGGGGGCTGACCAGCCCAGGAAACAGAATTTGACGATACTGGAGCGCTAGCTCTTTCTTGGTTGGCATCCTCGATAGGCTATACTGACATCACCAGGTTTGGCGATCATGGAACCGAGATTCTCTGTCAGCTATTTGGCTTGCTAGCTAGAAAGAACGCCTAGTTATGGGGCGTGGTCTGTAGCGAGAATCCGCTTGGCACAGTCGTCCAAGGGGCTCATCTGCCGCAATCGCCACCTCGGGACTACCATCTTCAGCTACCAAAATTCGCTTGGAGGTGCGGAATTCAAAAAAATGCAACAATCGCCGACGATTTCGGTGCATCATCCGGGACCGGAGCCTTAAATGAAAACAGAGATTCTACGTTCGCTCGCCTTTGCCATCATTCTCGTTGGATGTGCAACGGGCACCAACAACAGCCTGCCGGGCGGAGATGCCGATCCAACTGCAGCGGACGCTGACCCGACGATCCCTGACGCCAATCCAAACGCGCCAGATGCTGACCCAAGTGCGCCGGACGCCAATCCTGGCGAAGTTTGTGTGAGCGCCCCAAGCTGCGATTTGATTCCTCAGTGTGGTTGCGGTGACCGCGCCTGCGACCTCGACGGCACGAACCTCGCGACCGGAGCCACCACCTGCCGCGACGTGAATGGAACTGGTGGTAACGGTGAAGCCTGCGCGGGAGGAACATCCTGCCAGGCTGGCTACTTCTGCCTAAGTGGCATGTGTCGAGAATTCTGTAGCCCACAGAACGCGTGCTCAAACGGCGATTGCGTGGTCACGCTGGTCCTTAGCGGAACCACGACTCCTGTGCCCGGTGTCATTGCCTGTACACAAAACTGCACCCTTGAGGCTCAGACCAACAATGGCTGTCCAGCAACCTTTGGGTGCCACGCGATCAACCAAGACCCGGACGGGATTGCTGGCAATGCTGACGACTTCACCAATACCGACTGCATTGGAGGACCAGCCACCGGCGGTGGGAATGACACCGACTGTACAGCCAACGGCTCAGCTGACTGCTCGCCTGGATTCGAGTGTGTAAATATTGGAGGCCCAAATCCGGTCTGCAAGCAGTACTGCACCATTGCCGGCGGTAGCTGTACTACAGGCACCTGCTCTGGACTCAATCCGGCCATCTCCGTCAACAACGTCGAATATGGGCTCTGCATCTAGCCGCGATTTTATATACCTGAGACCGCCAACGCCGCATCGGCGCAGGCAAACGCCCCGACTAGAGCGTCGATCGGGTTGCAGACCAGTACGGGGTTGCATACGACCGAGCCGAGCCATTCTTAGAATTATTCGGAGAGGTACATAAGATCGTTTTGGGGGTTCGAAAGTTTGGCAAGCGCATTTTTGCCGCCAGTTCGATGTCATCTACTGGCACAGGAAGCCGTCAAGAGAGGAAGCCGAGGCAGAACTCGAGCATCTCCGCGTCGGCATTACAACCTGCCAACGGTCTCTTAAGCATCTTAAGGTTGGCTCTCCAAAGCCCGTCGTACTTCAGCTTGGCGACAATAACCCTTCGCCCCAGGTGGAAGTCGAGTCGATGGGCCGCCAAAGCGCTCACCCTACTCGTGGCGAGCATCGTCATGTCGGGAGAGAAATTCCAGCAGATATAACAACCGCGTCTTTGCCGCTGTCCTCGACTATATGGAAAGCCTCGCCAGTTCCGCGGTGATCGTGATGTCGCGCAATACTGAGGTCGACTTGATTCAGATCGGCCAAGGTTGCTAAGCTCCGGGATAGCAATGTTGGCTGGGGGGCGGGCTGCTAACATAAACTCGTAGCCTTTGAACTGACGTTGGCCCTAGTACTTCGAACATAATGGCAGAACCAAAATCCATTTACGTCTGCACTAAGTGCAACAGCGAAACTCCAAATTGGCGGGGCCAGTGCCCATCATGTGAGGAGTGGAACTCATTGATAAAGGCCTCTCCTTCGTCCGAGCGATCAACGGAACCCAAACAGCCCGCTCCTTTGTCCGAGCGATCGGCGAGTCCCGAAGAGACGTTGTTAGTTGCTCCAGTAGCTCCAGTAGCTCCAGTAGCTCCAGTTGCTCACGTCGCTGATGCAGATGTCGGAGCGACGGTCATGGGAAATGGATTTGCCTTCCTTGCTCCTGCAACGGTAATCGTCAACCAGCAGAAGCCGAATACGGTTCGCCGTGCCACCATGCATAGTCGTGCGCCAGTTCGATCAACAAAGGTCAGCGCAGTTGCGGAAGCGATAGCAGCTGCTGACGCGACAGTTCACGGAGTGGGCCATGCAGTGGGGACCGACAACGCGCTGGACAATGCCACACGATCACTACAACCTTTAGGGCGCGCGCGCAATTCGCAACTGGCCAAGGGAACCGCAGATCAAGATACCTCTGTCGAAATTTCGGTAGGGCACACGCTGCCCGAGCCCGGAGATCGAATCCAGCAGTACGAGATTATCCGGATTCTCGGTGCTGGAGGCATGGGAACGGTATTTCTCGCTCGTGATATCCAACTGGGCAGGCGCGTCGCGATCAAGTTCCTGCAGACCGCTCATCCAGCACTCACTCGGCGCTTTATTCTCGAAGCGAGAACAACGGCCCGTGCACAGCACGAGAACATCGTCGTCATCTACGAAGTGGGTGAGCACAACCGCCAGCCCTTCATGGTGCTCGAGTACCTGCAAGGGCAAACGCTTACAGAATTGATCGAAAATGGTCAGTCCTTGCCCCCGGCGCGGGTTGTCGAGTTGCTGATTCCGATCGCCAAGGCCTTGGTTCTCGCCCACGAAGAGGGCATCGTCCACCGCGATCTCAAACCAGACAATATCTTCGTAACCGAGTCAGGAACTCTCAAGGTTCTCGACTTTGGTATCGCAAAAGTACTTCATGGCGACTCTGGCCCGCCCGAGCGTCTAACAAAATCAATTCCTATCCAATCTCCCGATGGTGCAGCAGCCTCAAAGGCGCCTGATCTCACTCAGGATGGCACCATCGTCGGAACGATGGCCTACATGTCACCAGAACAGTGGAGCACCACTGTCGACATCGACCACCGCTCAGATATCTGGGCGATGGGTATCTTGATGTGTCGCATGTTAGTGGGGACACATCCACTCGAACCAATTAATCAACACAAGCTGGCTGGGATGGCCCAAAGCCCGGAACCTATGCCGGGGCTTCTCGAGTTGGCACCACACATCCCAGCAGCCTTCGCCGAGGTCGTGGATCGCTGCTTGATGAAGCATCGCGACCTGCGATACCAGACTGCCACCGAGTTGCTACGCGCGCTCGAGCCATTGCGCCCAGGTCAACAGACTCGCGAACTGCACGGGGATGAGAGCCCGTATTCTGGTCTGAGTGCCTTTCAAGAGTCAGACGCAGACAAATTCTTCGGCCGGCCAAGGGAAATTGAGTCAGCCATAGCGAGGATTCGACAGCACCCATTAATGGCGATCGTTGGTTCGTCCGGCTGTGGCAAGTCGTCGTTTGTCCGGGCGGGTATCGTGCCTGCTCTGAAGCGTTCCGGTGAGCAGTGGGACACCACCGTTATACGGCCAGGACGAGATCCAATGGGGGCGCTTGCGATGGTCGCAGCCAAGATGTCGGGATTGGGCGATAGCGTCAGCGAGGATTCTCCAGAGTTCCAACAAATTCTAGAACGCCTGCGAGTAGAGCCTGGCTATCTAGGAACGGTGATGCGCGAGCGAGCTCGTCAGCAAGACGGCAACATCTTGCTCTTCATCGATCAATTCGAGGAACTCTATACCTTGATTGCAGACGCGCAGGAGCGTCGGGCCTTTACCGCTTGCCTAAGCGCTGTCGCAGATGATGCGACCACACCGCTTCGGGTCGTGTTGTCGCTGCGCTCAGATTTCTTGGACCGAGTGCCCGAAGATGCGCTCTTTATGTCCGAACTTCAGCAGGGGCTCTTCTTCCTAACGGCTCCCAATCGCGATGGTCTGCGTGACGCTCTAACCGAGCCCGCGCAGATGGCCGGTTACATGTTCGAGTCCCCGGAGATCGTCGAGGACATGCTCAATCACCTTGCGGCTACTAGTGGCGCCCTGCCTCTGTTGCAATTCGCCGCAACGGAGCTTTGGGAGAATCGTGATACGGTAAGAAAACTTCTCACTCAGGCGAGTTATCAAAAAATTGGTGGTATTGCAGGTGCTCTAGCAACCCACGCGGATATGTTCATTCAACAGTATCCGGCAGTAATGCAAGACCTGGCTCGAACGATCATTTTAAGGCTGGTAACGCCTGAGCGAACTCGGGCGATCATCTCATTGGATGAATTGGCAGAACTCTCAGCGAACACCACCGAAGTGCGGACGCTTGTGAATAGTCTGGTAGACGCACGCCTGATCGTGGTGCAAAACGCCGACGGTGGTGGCAGTGCAACGGCAGAGATTGTCCATGAGTCTCTAATCCACAGCTGGCCACGTCTGCGCCGCTGGCTTGACGAAAACCAGGAAGATGCCGCCTTTCTCGAGCAGCTTCGGACAGCTGCCAAGCAGTGGCAGTCAAACCGCAACGATGCGGGGCTTTTGTGGCGCGGTGAAGTTATGGCGGAAGCCAAGCGTTGGCACGCTAGGAAAAACACCGACCTCCCGGAAGTGCAAACGAAATTCCTTGAGGCGGGCTTTGCACTCGCTGCGCGATCAACGCGTCTGCGTCGGCTTTTCCTCGCTGGCACAATAACGGTATTGCTAGGGATGGTGGCGGCGTCTGCCGTGGCCCTGGTCGTGATTCGCGCTGCGAAGAGCACTGCGGAGCGGGAGGCGGTTGCCGCACAGAGTGCCGAGCTACTGGCGAAGAAGTCCGAAGAGGAAGCGACCACCGCCCAGCGCGATGCGGAGACCAAGGCCAACGAGTTGGCAATCGCCCTGAAACGAGAGCAAACCCTCGAGAAGCGCACCGTCGTTCTCGATGACAAGCTAGAGATTCAGAATGAAGCGTTGAAGGCGTCAAACGCGACCCTGGGCAACGCTCTCAAAGTTGCCAAAGAGGCAAAATCGCGGGCCAGCCAGGAAGCCAAGCGAGCCGAGAGTGCCGCGGCAACAGCTACGCGTGAGGCCAAACGTGCAGTGGCTGCCGAAGAGCGAGCGAATCGGTTAGCGGCCGAGCGACAAAAGCGCATTTCAGATCTTGAGAAACGTGTTGGCAAACTTATCGAATCGGAACTTAAATAATGAGTGCGAGTAAAGTGCGACTGGCGGTACTGGGGATCCTGCTTGGGATACTAACGGTAACCAGCCCGGCGGCTGCCCAGAAGGCGGACAAGGAGCAGCCTTGGAAAAAGGGCGTGAGCGAAGCGACCCGGGGAAAGGCCAATGCGTTGTTTCGCGACGCGAATGGGCTCCTCAAAGAATCGCGTTTCAAGGATGCGGTAAAGGTCTACGACCAAGCAATCGCTATCTGGGACCACCCGGCAATTCACTACAACCTAGCGCTGGCTCTGATGAGTCTAGACAGTCCTATTCGCGCTCACAAAGCCCTGCAAAATGCGCTGCGCTACGACGGTCACGCCCTGGAGAGCGACAAGCTTAACGACGCTCGGAACCACTTCAAGTGGACCCGGCAGCAGCTTGCCACCATCGAATTGTCTGCAGCTCAGGAGGGGACAGATCTCTTGCTCAACGGCAAGGAAGTGGGCTCAACGTCAATGTTGGTGCGAATTGGTTGGAATACCGTGACAGCCCGCAAAGAGGGCTACATCGAACAAACGAAGAACAAGATGTTAGGCCCAGGCGAGTCCTGGAAATTCGAGGCGGACATGTACACCAGTGATGATGTAACCCGCTATCGGCGTCGTTGGGCTAAGTGGAAACCGTGGGCTGTTTTGGGTAGTGGAGCCGCGCTGCTAGTGGTTGGCGGTGCTACGCATAGTCTCGCGGCAGCAGGGTTCACCGACTATGACGATGGCATCAGAAATTGCGGCGGCTGCGTTCCTTCTTCGTCTCTGCAGTCCACTAAAGACAATGCATCTCTTGAGCAGACCTTTGCATTCGCCGCGTATGGGCTTGGCGGTGCCGCACTGCTAACAGGTGCTTATCTAGTCTACGCAAATCGCGCTCAAGCCTACCGGATCGACATTAAGCAACAGGCTGTGCCATCCACCGAACTCTCATTTTTACCAACGGTTTCCCGCGACGGCCTCGGCCTTAGCGCCAGTCTTAATTTTTGATTCTTAGGCTAAAACGACATGGGAAAATTCCAAATCACGCGACTTTATTTTTGTTTTGTCTGTCTCCTTGGACTGCTCGGAACTGCTTGTTTAGACACCGAGAGTATTGAATGCGAGTCGGGGGCCGTCTGTCCGGTTGGCAGTCGTTGCGCTGCGGAGGCACCGGTCTGCATCTTCGACGATTGTGGAGACAAAGTGGTGGACGACGGTGAAGTTTGCGATGACGGCAACATCACCAGTGGGGATGGCTGCAGTGCCGACTGTAGCTCTCTTGAGGAGTGCGGCGATCTGACCTTGGATGAAACTCTGGGCGAAGTTTGCGACGACGGAAAGCACTGCCAGGACGGAACCCAATGTGTGGAGCCGAGCACTTGCGCTGGGATTGGCGATGGCCTTTGTATCCCTCGTGATGATGGCGATTGCGCCGCCGACTGTGCGAGCGAGAACGTATGCGGCAACTTGGTGATTAACGTCAATGAGACATGCGACGATGGCGACGAAATCAATGGCGATGGTTGTGACAATAACTGCACGATCACTGCGTGTGGCAACGGCATAGAAACCAACGCTGAAGCTTGCGACGACGGCAGGGATTGTTCTGATGGGACAAGCTGTACGGATGCCGCCGAGTGCGTAGGTATCGGCGATGAACTCTGCGTGCCCCGCAGTGGCGATGGCTGTGATGCAGATTGCTCGGTGACCGGCTGTGGCAACGGTGTTACTGCTGGCGACGAAGCTTGTGACGATGGCCGCCACTGTTCCAATGGCACCGTATGCATCGATGATGGCGAATGCGCTGGGATTGGTGACACGATCTGTGTACCGCGCTCGGGCGATGGTTGTAGTGCCGACTGCTCAGCTACAGAGGTCTGTGGCGATGGTCAGCCAGACTTTGGAGAAGCTTGCGACAATGGCAGTCACTGTGACGACGCCCTTCCTGGAGTGGCTGGAACGCCCTGTGTGCAAGGTGCCGGTTCCTGTACTGGCATCGGTGATGAATTGTGCATTCCGCGTTCGGATGATGGCTGTAGCGCTGATTGTAGTTCGAGCGAGGGGTGTGGAAATTTACTACGCGACGTTGACGAACAGTGTGATGATGGTTTTGACGGAGACGAGGACGGCGCGATTTCTCTAGGAAATTCCTGTACGAACCTTTGCCGCTTCAATATTTGTGGCGACGGGATTGCCAACGTTGGAGTCGAGGAATGCGATTCTGGAATCGGAAGTGCTATCACCTGTGATGCCGACTGTACTGTTGTCGAATG
>JAESTW010000393.1 GCA_016763395.1 Kofleriaceae bacterium | reverse complement strand
GGGCTGGTATTGAGGTTGCGTGCGCGATTGGCTACATTGAGTTATTCGACGAATCGCTACAGGGTCACTTTCGACATATCATTGGAGTGCTCAGCAAAGTCTCGCGATAGCGGAAGCGAGACATTCGAAGCGGGAATCGGGTGTCTCGAGCCTGCTGGCGCGGCTCCGGCCAGGTACATTGTAACGATGCATTAGGTTGTTGCCTTCCGCCAGTCTTCTTCCAAACGTGTTTGGTCTAACAGGGCTCTGTGAAATTCGCTCGGACAAGTATTGCTCGGTCGAGGTTCGCTCCCCGAAGGTCAGCTATTGTCAAATCAGCTCCTGTTAGGTCAGCTCCCGTCAGATCTGCACGTCGAAGGATTGCGCCCTTAAGGTCGGTACCACGGAGACTTGCCCGCGTTAGGTTTGCTCCAGACAGGTTCGCATCTCTCAGGATGGCGCGATCAAACGAAACACCTACGAGCTTGGCTATCCAAATGGTGGCCTTTCCAATCGATACACTGAATGCGGGCATTGAGCTAGTGGAGCACGAATTTTGGTTGTATTCACTGCCACACGAGTCGATTACTTAGTGAAGATGAGCCATTGCGTAGGCCCCCAGTGCAAATGCTCGGTCATAGAAAGTAGTCATGGGATACTCTTGTGCGATGGGATTCAAAGCTCAAAAATCAACCTACGCCACAGGAAGACCGAAGCGCATTGCTATCGACCATGATGACTATCATGCCAAACACATCGGCAAATTGGGAGATGGCCGCCAGTTCTTCCTTACCCAGCCATTTCGCCCTGCAGGTGGTAACGACGAGGGATGCGAATATGTCGCCCTATTCCTCTTTGCTGCCGATGGCAGTTTGGACTCGGCAACCATTGAGAGCTTTGGCCCAAGGGCAACGCTCGATCCGGACAAGCTCACCTCCTACTACAATCAGCAACTGTCCGGGTTAACGGCGCCCTCATTTGAGCGTATCGAAGTGAGCCCCTTCTCGGTCACTCAGTTGGGCCAGACCTTCGGACTCATCACTAGGGAGCCCGAAGACTCTGATGCTGTATGGGCGGTTGAGCTTCTTCCAGGGAACTACATGGCCTTCTTTCACCCATGGGATAGTGGAATCTACGACACCTAGCCTACTGCTGTCCGAGACTGGTTTACGCTCCCTCCTAGGAAAGGCGTCGTCGTCGGAACCCGATAAAGAGCGCAAGTAGGAAGAGCATCGCGCCCGGAAGTTGCTTGCCAGTGCTACCGACCGAGCAACCACCGCTTTCTTCCCCTTTAGGCCAGCACACGTTTTGAGCGCCGGCTTCTACGCACTCAAATCCATCGAGGCAGGTGTCATCACTTTGGCAACTGCTGGTGCAAATCCCAGAGTCCTCGGACACAGCGCAGAGGGCAGATTCACAGTCGGTTCCGTCCGAGCAAACTGAGCCTTCACCGCCTGGGCTAAAGGGGGCAGGGATACATTCGCCGGCAGGGTTGCAGATACTTTCGCCTTCGCAGTCTGTGTCTTTGGTGCAAAGCTCACAGTCGTCATCCCATGGCAGAGAGCCTTTGCCGCAATCCTCATTGCACGCGCCGTCCGCTTGGCACTGTAATTCGGGGGCCTGCTCAAAGAGGAATTCGAGCTCGGCATCGACTCGAGTGTCGGCGCCAAACTGCGCGCAGGTTTGATCTCCAAAGGAGGTGATACCGACCACACGCTGCACATCACCAATCATGGCATACGAGGGGCCACCGCTATCTCCTTGGCATTTCCCGGTTCCGTCCGTCTGGGAAAAACAAAGCAAATTGGCATCGGAGGCGCCAAAGGTAGCGCAACTAGAGGTCACCTTGCCGCGCAAGACACGAAGAGTACCAGCGCCTCCACCACCGACCTGCGAGGCTCCATACCCGACTTGCGTAAGTGAAATACCAACAGGGGCATCCTCTGTTATTCGGTTGATTGGTGTGAACGCTCGATCTGTCATCGGCGAGGCGAGGCGGATAAGCCCAACATCATTGTCTCCCAGACTATTGGTTCCAAAGCTCGGGTGCGGAATGGTTTCGGCCGCTGCCACTGTGATCCCACCACCGCTAAAGATGGACAGGGTGTCGAAGGTGACACGCATCTGAGAAGTAACTTCTTGCTGAGAGCCAAGCCCAAGTAAGCTTGGCAGAATGCAATGCGCTGCGGTGAGAATCAAATCGGGAGCAATCAGCGTGCCCGTACACAGACCACCACCAACTCCTAACGCAACGGTGGTAGGAAATTCGCCAACGGTGCCGACGGAACCGCCGATGATTTCACTTGCCGAGGACTCGAAGTCATCTTGCTGACAAGCTGCAAGAAGTAGGAGTGCACTAAATAACGTTAATCCTATCGTTGGCTTCATGTGCCCATACTAATGCTCACGCAGCTGATGATCACCTGCGTGGCAGATCGGCTCGCATACACTCCATATCTAAGGTGCGACGCGGGCGTCTCAGTAGGGAATGGCGTGTTGACCGTTCAACACGCCATTCCCAACGCTGGCTTGGCAAGCGTCAGTTTTACGTGGCTGTGCCGCTTATTTCTGGTGTTCTACACCAGAGGAATGGAGTGTTGAACGAGGCCAATGATGCTTCTAAGTAGAAAAGCAGGAAGGGCCGATAACCCAAGTGGGGTAGACTGCAGCAGGACAAAAAGGGCACCTAGGTTGCCCTAAGTCCGCTGCATTGGCGCGGAAGGTGCGAAGCAGTCGGCGGGCATGGCGGCTCGCACTGCGTAAGGCGTTTGGCTTCGACTCGATGAGGTAGACGACTGAACTGTCGTCCTAGACAAACTTTGGACTGGATGAAACCATGTGAAACACTGGGTGCTGTTGCCGTTGAATACTTGAGACCACCACTCAGTACCTAAAGTACTCGGGCGAACTCACCTCGACGTCTGCGCAGTTCAAAGGCAGCGATGTTCCACTGAAAGATACTCTGCAAGAGCTTGCTGTGAGCGGAGAAATACGCCAGGTATGCGTCGGCCAGATCTTTTGCCGACGCGGCTCCAATGGCATCTGCTTGCAACACAGAGGCAACCCAGGCTTTTCCTGCTCGTTCACCGTTTTTGAGTGCCGCGAGCCTTACTTTGGCTTGAGTGGCCTGAGCCATAGCGCTCTTGTCCGCAAGTGTCGCCAGTCGTTTGGCCGCAGCGAGTGTCGCCATCGCTTCGTGTTTTTTCGCTCGCTGACGATCCACGCGTGCCGATTGCGCGAGAGGAGTGAGCTGCCATTGAGCGACCAGAGCGACGTACGCGCTACTGTTATTAAAAGGGTCGTTGGCGAATGCGCCGGGTGGATTGTCAACTCCTTGTGCCCGGGCGAATCTTGCGCCGCCAACGATTGCAAGGTTTGGCAAGAAGCTTCGGCTTTCAAACTTCTCTAAGGCGCGCTGTGCTTCAACCCCATACATCGCGGCTTCGACTCTGGGATCAAATGGCGCTGGCTGCGCGCCACTGGGAAGGGTGAACTCGGACGCCTCAAGGTACTCGATTTCGGGCTTTAGCTTGTCATTGCCGATAAGCGCTCGCAAGCTGTCCAGTGCGAATTGTTGTCCGAGCTTGGCATCGGCAATCTGTGCTCCTACCTCTGCTTGCAAAGCCTGGATCCGGTAGCGGTCCTGAATGGTTGCATCGTCGGAACCCTCTGCGAGTTTTTCTTCTAAGGTCGCTAGTCCGGACTCAATCTGTTCGGCGCCGTCTTCAAGCATCCACAATAGCTCTTGCGAGAGCTGGTAGCTGTAATACGCCTTGGCGGTATTGCTGGCAATTTCACCGGCGACGTCTTTGGCCAACTCTTCGCTGGCCTTGGTGGCCGACTTGGCAGCACTTTGCAAGTAGTGAAGTTTCCCACCAGTGTAGAGTGGCTGCGTGATTTTTAGATCGATACCGCCAAAGATTCCCGCTATATTGATGGTGACGTTCTGAGGCGACGTCCGGGTGCAGTCTGCGTTGTCACAGCGAATTTTTGGACTGGGCGCCAAGAAGCTGGTGACTTCAAAGCTGGCCCAGCGATGTCCGGCCGCTTCTCTTTCTTGAGCCTGCGCAGCCTTTGTCCGAGCGTGTGCTATCTCGGCAAGTGGGTTTTTTTGTGCTTTGCCGATATAACTCTGGAGCTCAGAGGCCGCAGTCTTTTCTTCGGCGTGGACTGCGCCACTACTTCCGAACTGGATCGCAAAGACCAATGCGGCAATCGCCGAAGTACGCCAAATCGTCATGAGCACCTTGATAGTACAAATTATGGCAACGAGCCAACTATCTACGAGAGACTGCTACGTGGCTTGAGGCTACTGGCTGGCGTGCAGTGGGCTGCACCTCTACTGAAATGGGTGCCTTCTCAGCAACAGCCGATTCAGTAACGGCCAATATGGACTCTGCCCGCTCGCGAGCTGGCTGCGTGTCAACATCCTGCCAAAAGCAGTCGCCAATATCGAGAACACGGGCTCTTCGCTTGCTAGCCAGTGCGCCAACGCCATTTGACAACGAGCAGTCTCCGCGAGTTTCAAACACGGCAGAGAGTTCCTCAAAAAGGGCAGGAGCTACCGCAAATACTCCACAATCTACACAGTTATAGTCGGTGAGCTCTTTGCTGATGGAGCCGATACAGTCGCCATCCACGGTCGAAACCTTGGTGCAATCTTCCATGTCGTAGACTTCTGGAAGGCGATAATCTACGCAGAGGTAGAGGTCGGCCTTGCTCATGTCGGCAGCGGCAGCGCGTTTGGCGAGATCCGAATCAAAAATGTGGTCGGCCATAGTGAGCAAGAAGGGCCCATCAAAATGTGGCTTGCCGGCCAATACCGATACGCCATTTGCCTTCTCGTAGTCTTGATTGTCGATAACGAAAATATCGAGACCACGGGTTTTGAACTCGGCTTCGCTTTCGATCGCTGCGGCGATTAGCGCACCGCGAAAACCAATGACCACCCCGATTCGAGTGATGCCAGCGTCGGCCAAACTGAGTATCGTGCGTCTTAAAAGCGACTGGCCCAAAACGGTATGAAGGGGTTTGGGCACATCGTTAGCACCCTTACGGATGCGGGTTCCCATTCCTGCGGCGAGTATCAATGCTTGACGGATCATAATGATTACGGTAGTTAACGGGGCCTTTCCGACCAATTGAACTTCATTGGCGGCATGTGCTAAGGACCCTATCACTTTGGCGTCCCATTGAAATACCTAATCGAATATCGCATCAACTTTTCCGCTTTCTGCGAGTTGCCGCACACTTTCTTGTCCAAATACTAGTTCCAATGTCCGAAACCAGAGCCTTCCGATACGTTCGCTGGATTGAGCGATACAAGTACGCAGTGATCGCTGCCTCGATCCTTGTGAGTTTGCTCGCTGGATACATCGCATCAGCGCTTCCAATTCGGACTGAGTTTGCCAACCTACTTCCTCCGCAGCGTAAATCCGTACAGGATCTTAAGGAGCTAAAGGATAGAATTCGGACCTTTGGCACTGTCTTTGTCGTCGTTGAAGGCAAGAGCCCAGGAGCAACGGCTGCGGCCAGCGCTGCCATCGCGCCACTACTTCGCGGCATCGATCCTGATCTCATCAGTCGAGTCTCTGACAGCGATGAAGATACCCGAGCCTACTTTTGGAACAACCGTTTCCTCTTCGTATCTCTGCCAGATTTAAAAGAGGCAGTGAGTGCGCTGCGGACGAAAATTCAAGAGGCCAAACTCGACGCTAATCCGCTCTTCATCGATTTGGGCGACGATGACGATGACGATGACGATGATGAGAATTCTGATGCTACGAGTAAATCGGAGGAACTTCTCGCACGTCTGGACAAAGCTGAGGCCGCGTACAAGGGCGGTGGATCCTATCTCTCGCCGGACGGCCTAGTACAGCTCTATGTGTTGCGGACAACAACAACAAGTACTGATTTTTCACGTAGCACAAGACTGTTAGCAGCCTTGGACAAAATTGTTGTCGAAGTGGAGGCGTTGGCCGATGTTCAAGTTGGGCTTACCGGTAATGTAACGAGCGCTTTCTACGAGAACGAGTCGATTATGCGCGGCATTGTGCTGGCATCGGGGATTACCGCGATACTGATAGCGCTACTCTTACTGGTCTACTTTCGCGCACCGCTGGCTGTAGGAGCTTCTCTGTGGTCACTTCTGGTTGCAGTGCTCGTCACCTTTGCGCTGACCAAGGTGTTTATCGGACATCTCAACGTGATGTCCTCCTTTCTCATCGCGATCGTCGCGGGCAATGGCATCAACTCCGGGCTAATATTGCTTGCGCGTTATTTCGAGGAGCTGCGCTCGGGCGAAGAGGGCAGCAATGCGTTGGCGTTGGCTATCTCTGGGGCTTTACGAGGAACTCTTACGGCTGCGATATCCGCTGGTGTGGCATATGGCGCGCTTGCGTTCACGGAATTCCGGGGATTCAGACACTTCGGCATTATTGGCTCAATGGGCATGGTGGCGAGTTGGCTTTCCGCGTTCACGGTCCTTCCTGCGGGATTGTGCATTCTTAGGTCGTGGGGACGCATCAAGGCGCACAAGCCGCCGGCGCTAGATCGCTTGCTAGTTTTTCTGTCTCCCAAAACGGCGCGGACCGCGATTACAATTGGCACTCTGGCGCTCCTCGCTGCCATCGGCATGACGGTTTCGTTCATCTACTCTGAGCCTTTTGAGAAGGATTGGCGCAACTTGCGCTCCGAGAGCGATGAGATCTCTGGAGCCCGAGCGCTGGACGCACGAATGAAAGCAGCGGTGGGCTCCAAATTTGGGGCGGGACTGACCTCGCGTTTTGTGGTGGCAGTGCAGGACATTTCCGAAGTGGAGCCTGTACTACAATCTCTCAACAACGCGCCCAGGACTCTGCTGAAGTCCTCTGCAAGTCTCAAGGATTTACTGCCCGAGAATCAAGAAGAGAAATTGCAGCTACTTGCGGTTTTGCGAGAACTTACAGACGAGGCGCTAGACTCTGGTCTCAGCGACAAGGACAAAGAGACCGCCAAGCGAATCCGCCCACCGGACGAGCTGAAGTCGATCGCGTTTGAAGACATTCCGGAAGAACTGTCGTGGCCCTTTGTGGAAAAGGATGGCAGTCAGGGCAAGCTCATTTTGGTGTCCGGCGCGGATCGATTTAAGTCCTGGAGTGTCGATGATAGAGTGGAACTGGCTGATGGGGTTCGCAATCTCGGACTGCCAGAAGATGCGCTTATCGGCGGACAAGGCTTTGTTATCGCCGATATTATTGCTTCTATGGGCACCGATGGGCCATTGGCCTCGGGAGTTGCCATTATCGGCGCGATCGTGGCCATCTTCCTCTTGGTCGGAATTCGCCGTCACGGAATCGTGACGTTGGTTGCGGGATTTGCCGGGACCTTCGGTATGATCGCGCTGTGTCACCTCTTCGGCCTAAAGGTGAACTTCTTGGACCTGGTGGCACTGCCCATTACTATAGGTATCGGTATCGACTACTCTGTAAATCTAGCTGTCCGGGATATGCAAGACAAAGGGCAAAGTGTATCCGAGCTACTCAGAACCACTGGCGGCGCCGTGTTGCTGTGCTCGCTAACCACCATAATCGGCTATGGTTCTCTCATGCTGTCAGAGAATGCCGGTATTCGCTCCTTCGGTCTCGCTGCTATGCTTGGCGAATTGGCCTGTTTGACCGCAGCGATATTACTGGTCCCAGGCTTGCTCGTCTGGCTTCGTAAGAAAAACACTTAATCTGGGTTGCCTAGGTTAGTCTGCCCTTGAGCTGATTTTGTAAATCGTGTAGGAGTCTTTGCGATCGTACTGACTTAGCGCGTACTTCACTCGTGCTTTGCCAATGTCAGCAATTGTCTCAAGATGCAGTGAGAGTGCAGCCTTGCCGTGGGGCAGGGATGGGTTAACTGGCTCGGGCGATTGCACTACGATAAAACGGGCCTGGCCTGCGCGGAGTACGGCATGGGCTGTTGTACAAGAACCCGCAAAAAAATCGAGTACGAGATCGTCACCTGAGACTCCAGCGACCTGCATCATGCGATCGATGAGCGCCATGGGTTTGACGGTGTCAAAGGGAAGAAGTCCTGCAAAGACAGATTTGAGCTCTTTGGCACCATCTCGCGACACTCCAACATCTTTGCCAAACCAGATGGTTTCAGGTGTCCGGCCATTCTGGTCTATCAAATAGATTTTGCGAAGGATTCTAGTCTCATCGTTGGAAAAGTAGATTTCACCGGTGTCGATTTTACCTTGGACCGTCTCCCGGCTCCAGCGCCATCCGTTTTTTGGGGGAGCAATGCTCTTGCCGGACGGTGTTTGGATACCGTAACGAAGATTGGGCCGGAAAAGCGAGTTTCGGACATCTCCGTGGCGCCAATCGCCTTTGGGATCATTGTCCGGGTTGGAATATGCTTTGTTGTCTTGGTTGGTTCTCTCGAGCTGGGAGATTTTGTGTGCATCGCTTTTGCGATAACTCAGGATGTGATTGTGGTGGATGGAGTAGGTGTGGGCGTAGCCTTTGGGCTGAACGCTGTGTTGCCAAATTATATGTGCCAGGAAGTTTTCGGGGCCAAAGATCTCGTCCATGATGACCCGAAGGTTGTGCACTTCGTTATCGTCAATAGAGACGAAAAAGACGCCATCTGGACGCAGTAAATCGCGAGCGACGAGCAAGCGAGGATACATCATGTTGAGCCAAGCGCTGTGGCGTGCAGATGGGCTCTTGTGACTCCCTGCGGCATCAGGTGAACAGAAGTTGTCCGGGTAGATGAATTTCTTACCGGTGTTGTAGGGTGGGTCGATGTAGATCATCTTCACCTGTTCCAGATACTCAGGGCGCAATAGCTTGAGAGCCTCGAGGTTGTCGCCCTCGATGAAGATGTGGGAAGTGGATGCTAGTGGTTTGGAGTTGTCTTCGCTGGCTACTTCAAGACGTCCCAGGGGGGCGCTTAGCGCATTTTCGATCGCGCGTGATTTCCCCGGCCACTGCAGGCCGTAGTGCTCGACGTTGTCGTGCTCATTGGTCATCGGCCTGGTGTAGAGACTTGCGAGTCAGTTCCGCGGGTATGCGAGAACAGGGATTGACGTGGAGTCATCTCCGCTGCTGAAGAGTTGCTTGCGATCGTTTTGCCCCCAGCAATAGACACCATTTTGACTCAGGTCGTCGCCCTCGACGAGGGCACAGGTGTGGTTTTGTCCGGCAGATATGGCTACGACGCTGAAGAGGTTTACAACGGGAGTATTAGGCTCACTATTGGAGGGTATTCCAAGTTGGCCATAGGTGTTATCCCCCCAACAGTATACTCGTTCATCGTCCCCCAATAGACAGCTGTGGGTTTCGCCCATGGTCAATGCAATGGCGGCTTTGGTAGTATTGCCTAAGGCCGTTGCGGCGGGGATCAGCGTCAAAGGACTGTTTGGACCACTCTGTTTTCTTCTGTTGTCGCCCCAGCAGTAGACCTCGCCGTCCGCATCTGCGATGCAAGTATGGTTGTGTCCGGCCGCGATCAGCTTGATCATGCCCACCGTTTGGACTCTAGAAACCGGATGGTTCGTTGTGTCCGTCTCACGGGCGATTTGGCTCAATAAATTGTCGCCCCAGCAATGAACTTCTTGCGAAGCAATAGCACAAGCGTGGGCCACTCCTACCGCGATTGCAGTCACGCTTTTGTTGATTACCAGCACCGGATTTTCGAACGCGGCGGTTTCGGCGCCGTCTCCGCTTGCCTGTCCATCTTCGTTTCCACCCCAGCAGTGTACCTCCCTCACATTGGTGAGAGAGCAAGCACTACTCTCTATCAGCTTGCCGGCTTCCACTGCGCGAGTATCAACGGTATTTTGAATTCCACCGCCGAGTTGCATGAAGCTATTGTCACCAAAACACTCAATTCTGT
>JAESTW010000392.1 GCA_016763395.1 Kofleriaceae bacterium | reverse complement strand
AGTTTGCGAGCGTTTGCCTTTTAGGCGCGCAACGATCTGTTCGAGTTCTTCGATAAGATCTGAGTATCCTGGCCGCGAATCCGGTTTTTTTGACATCAAGCGGAGTTGCAACCGGGCCAGCTGTCCGTCGATGTCCGAGTTTATGAGTAAGGGATTCGGGGCCGGGTCGTTGAGGTGCCTGGCGACAACCTTGAGGTACTTGTCATCGTTCGGATTGCCTTTGCGAAAGGGCGGGGTACCGATGAGTAAGAAGTAGAGAGTGCCACCCAGAGCGTATAGATCGACCCGTTCGTCGATCTTTTCTCCTCGAGCTTGCTCCGGCGCGATGTAGTCCGGAGTTCCAACGACCACACCAAGTGCAGTGAGTGCCGGCTCATTGCCCGGGCTGAGCGGCTTCGCTAGGCCAAAATCGGTGACCTTTACCTTGCCACTATCGAGCATCACCAGATTGGCTGGTTTCACGTCCCGGTGGATGAGCCCCGCGTCGGCAGCGGCTTGAAGGCCATGCGCTGTATCGAGAATCGCCTGTGCAGCGTGCAGCGAGTTCATCGGTCCACGCGTAGCGATAAAGCTGCCAAGATCACTGCCAGTGAGAAACTCCATGGCAATGTAGGGCCGACCGTCGTAGATGCCCGTCGTAAAAACCTGCACGACGTTGGCGTGCGAGATTGCGGCGACCGCTCGTCCTTCTCGGACAAAACGCGCTTCTAGCTCCTCGTCGTCTCGGTGTTTTTCGCTAAGGATCTTGATAGCCACCTTGCGGTGAAGATCGGTATCAATGGCGAGGAGCACATCTCCCATAGAGCCCGCACCAATTACTCCTTGTACTTGGTAGCGATCGATAATCGTATCGACTGGGGGAATACTCATGGGGACTAAAAGTCTCCGGACTCTCTTTTGGCGAGGTTGGAAAAGCGTGTGTATCGTCCCTCGAAGTGGGTATCCACGGTTCCCATCGCGCCGTGTCGGTTCTTGCCAATGATGATTTCAGCAACGCTGGGGTTCTCGGTATCTTTGTTGTAGATAACGTCCCGGTAGATGAACATGATGAGATCGGCATCCTGCTCGATAGCACCAGATTCGCGCAAATCTGAGGGCATCGGTCGTTTGTCCGGTCGTGACTCCAAACTTCGGTTGAGCTGGGAGAGTGCGATAATCGGACAGCCTACTTCTTTCGAAAGGGCTTTGAGCCCACGGGAGATCTCTGAGATTTCTTGTTCGCGGCTTTGATTGCCCTTGGAGCTGCCTTGCATCAGTTGCAAGTAATCGATCATTATTAGGCCGAACTTCTTGTCTTTGAATAGTTCTTTGTCCGAACAAAAACGCCGCACAGAAGAGCGAAGTTCCCGGAGGTTCAGTCCGGGCGTATCATCAATCATGACAGGAGCTTTACTCAGGGTGTCCGCCGCATAGGTCATGTTGGTCAGGTCTTGCCGTTGCAACATACCGCGACGAAGTGCGGTGGAATCGACCTTGGCTTCGGAGCAAAGCATACGTTCTGCAAGTTGCTCCGAGGACATCTCGAGGGAGAACAAGAGCACTGGATAGCCGTAGGTGACCGCCGCACTTCTGGCAATAGATAGAGCGAAGGAAGTCTTGCCCATCGCCGGACGAGCAGCCAGTACGGTGAGTTCGCCCGGCTGAAACCCGGCGGTGCGTTCGTCCAAATCAGTGAAACCACTGGGCACTCCAGTAATACCGCCGGCGGATTTAAATCTCTCGTCGAGAGAGGCAAAGACGTTCTTGAGTAGCGATTTTAGTTTTTCGGCACCGGCTTTGTGTTGCCGTTGAGTGACCTCGAAAATCATCGCCTCGCTCTCGTCGAGATAACCCTCGATGTCTCCGAAATCTTCGTAGCCTTTGGCGGTAACTTCGGCTGCGGCCAGCATCAAAGAGCGGACAGCGTGAAGGTCTTTGACAGTTTGCGCATAGTGCACAACATTGTCCGCAGTGGGGACTCGGAGCGCCAGCTTGGACAGTGCAGCCAACCCGCCAACCGCATCGAGCTTGCCCATTTGCGAGAGCTGTGCCTCAAGGGTAACTTCGTCAATCGCCTTGGTTTGGTCTTCTAGCGCGCGAATCGCAGCAAAAATGACCTGGTGTTTGGGGTCATAGAACTGGTCTTCGTCCAAGTCGTCGAGCAAGGAAAGAACATCGTTGCGCAGCAAAATGCCGCCGAGCAATGATGCTTCGGAGTCTAGACTATGAGGTAGAGTGCGATTGGAAGAAGACACGGTAGTAACGCTTACTATGCTGGTTTATGGGCCTAGGCGACAATAGCCTTGGCCGATTTCGAGCCGCATTACGCGCTTTTGCTCCACTTTTTATTCGTTTGCAATTCTTCGATCACAAAAGTAAAAGCCCCGACCTGTGACACCGGGTTGGGGTCGCGGGAAGGGGCTCTGTTGAGACTAATCTCTCGTAATTTGAGTGATTATTCTTCTTTGGCTACTACGAAGAAGTTCAAGGTAGCGATGACGCCGCCTGTGAGCTTGACCTGAGCCTCGTACTTACCGACTGCTTTGACAGCTTCAGTGAGTTCGATTTTTCGTGCATCAACGATGATTTTCGCGACTTCAAGCTGAGAGGCAAGGTCACGAGCTGTGACAGAACCGAACATCTTGTCGCCTTCGCCGATAAGGCGCTCGAACTGAAGTTTCATTCCGTTGATTCGTTTGGCGAGTGACTCGCTTTCCGAACGTTGCTTGGCAACACGCTGAGCGATCATCGCTTTGTCGTGTTGAAGCTTCTTAACGTTGTGCTTTGTTGCCGAAAGCGCGAGGCCTTGTGGCAGCAAGAAGTTACGACCGTAGCCGTTTTTGACGGTGACAAGCTCACCAGCATCGCCGACGTGGTGAACGTCCTGAGTAAGAATAAGTTGCATTGGCATGATAGGACTCCTTTATCTTCCAGTGACAGTGAATGGCATGAGTGCAATCACGCGTGCTCGGCGAACCGCAGTTGCCAGTGCTCGTTGATGCTTGGCACAGTTGCCAGTGACGCGAGCAGGTGTGAGCTTGCCGCGATCGGTGAGGTAGTTCTTCAGCATCGAAGGATTCTTGTAGTCAGCTTTTACCGTGCTGTCCGCACAGAATCGACAGACTTTGCGTCCGCGGAATGCGCCGGCTCCGCCGTTGCGATCACCACGATCACCGCGATCTCCACGATCTTCATTTTTTGCGTAAGACATGATTAGTTTCCTTCCTCTTTGCTGTCGCCTTCGGCGCTTGCTTCGTCAGCACTTGCTTCGTCGGCTTTATCAGCACTTGCTTCGTCGGCTTTATCAGCACTTGCTTCGTCGGCTTTATCAGCACTTGCGTCGTCTGCACTTGCATCTGCTTTATCAGCACTTGCTTCGTCCGCATCGTCCGAGCTTGCTTCAACAGCGGCTCCGCGTCCGGTGACAATCTCTTCTTCATCAGCAGCGGTAGTTGCTGCCAACTCGAAAGTCTCGTCATTGACTTCGCTCTCACGTCCGCCAACAGGGACATCGGTGTCGAGCTTGACCGTGATGTAACGCATGACTGGGTCAAGCATTCGCATGTTTCGCTCAAATTCAGCGACGATCTCTGCATTGCCAAGGTACTGCCAGAATAGGTAGATGCCTTTGCGCTCTTTTTTGATTTCGTAGGCGAGCTTGCGCTTGCCCCAGTTGTCTACACCCAGAATTTGTCCGCCACGCTCTTCGATGATGGTCTTCACACGTCCGTTGACGTCTGCGACCATCTCGTTGATGGTGTCCGGCTTGAGGATGTAGATTGTTTCGTATTCGCGGAGCGTATTTGGTGCGTCCGCTAGGCTTGGTAGTGTTGCCATGTTGATGTTTCTCCTTTTGGGGGTCTAGCCCGCTACAGCGCAGCGAGCAAGGAGCGATTGTCTCGCGAGCCAGAATTAGCTCGGAGTCACTCCATTGAAGTCGTTCATTGCCTGGATTATGCCCGAGGCGACTACTGATTCAGCTGCGTCGGCCGCGAGCCGGACAGCATCTTCGATAGTTGATTTTTCGTGAGCAGCGAAAGGGGACAGCACATAATTTGCACCGGAACCCTCGCCTGGATTGCCGTCCGATTTTAGTGGTTTGCCAATACCAATACGGATTCGCTGGAAATCCTTGGTAGCAAACTGAGCCACAATCGAACGCAAGCCATTGTTGCCACCATGTCCGCCGCCGCTCTTCAGTCGGAGCTTTGCCGGAGGCAAGTCGAGTTCATCGTGAACCACCAGAATATTCTCTGGTGAGACATCGTGAAACTGGGCAACCTTTTGCAAAGGAATGCCGCTGTTGTTCATGAACTCCATGGGTTTAAAAAGTATGGCCTTGGTAGTGCCGATGAGACCTGTTGCGTATTCTCCACCAAACTTGCTGCGATATGCACCTTGCATATGTCTTCGCAGCAGTTCGTCGAGAACCTCGAATCCGATGTTGTGCCGAGTTCCATGGTAGCGACGACCTGGATTTCCCAATCCTGCAATCAACCACATAGTTTTTCTCAGCACAGCCGGAACGAGGCCTAGGCCTCAATCTGAGCTCTACTTGTCGCCTTCTTCTGCTGGAGCGTCATCTTCTGTTTCGTCTATGCCGTCCGACTTGAGACCTTTAGGCGCGATACAAGTAACGATCGTAAGCTTTACAGGGTCAGAGTAGTCAACGCCTTCTGGCAGTTTCAAATCGCTGATATGAAGGGTATCGCCAAGGCCAAGATCTTCGATGTCCAGAGTAAGTTCTGCTGGAATGTCAGCTGGCTTTGCCGAGATTGTGACCTGGTGACGAGCCCAAGAAAGCAGTCCGCCCTGGATCATACCCTTGTGGATACCTATTGTTTTAACAGGAACTTCAGCGTCGACCTTCTTGTTTGGATCGATGCTCTTGAGATCAACATGCGTGATGATCTGCTTGAGGGGATGAACTTGGTAGTCCCAAACCATTGCCTGAAAGGTTGTTGGCGAGCCACCTTCTTTTTCGATGGTGACATCGATAACGGTGTTGCGGCGCTTCACTGGGTCGAGGCACGCTTTGAGAGCTTTGGGGTTCACGGAGATCGCGATAGGAGTCTCCATGCCGGCGCCATAGCAAACGCCTGGCACATCACCGCCACGGCGTGTGGTTCGGCTGATGCCTTTGCCTGTTTTGTCTCGGTGCTGAACTGTTAATTTGCCGACTTCCATCTTCGTTATCCTCGTTGTTTTCTTATTGTTGTAGCAATCGATTCGTACTTGAACACGTTGCTAGATAAATAGGGAGCTAATTGAATCACCGTGGTGAATGCGTTTGACGGCCTCTCCCAAGAGAGGACCGACGGAAAGAACTTTGATTTTGTCACACTTTTTACCAGCTTCGGACAAGCCGATGGTGTTGGTGACTATAACTGAGGTGAGTGGTGAACTGGCAATACGGGATATCGCCTCGCCAGAGAAGACCGGGTGGGTTGCGACGGCCTGTACCGACTTTGCCCCGTTGTCCATGATCGCTTTCGCTGCGTTGCACAGCGTGCCGGCGGTATCAATAATGTCATCGACGATGATGGCGTGCTTGCCTTTTACATCACCGATGATGTTCATGACTTCACTTACGCCCGGAGCGGAACGACGCTTGTCGATGATCGCCAAGTCTGTGTCCAAGCGTTTGCAGTAGGCTCGTGCTCGCTCGACGCCACCTGCGTCCGGCGATACGAGAATAATATCTTCTTTGTCTAAGCCGCACTGCCGTAGATAATCAATGAAGACCGGCATCGCGTAGAGATGGTCAAAAGGGATATTGAAGAAGCCCTGAATTTGTCCGGCGTGCAAGTCCATCGACACGACACGGTCAGCGCCGGCCGCGGAGATTAGATCGGCGACAAGCTTAGCAGTGATCGGTGTCCGGGGACGAACTTTTCTGTCCTGCCTGGCGTAACCAAAGTAGGGCATGACTGCGACAATGCTACCAGCAGATGCGCGCTTCAGAGCATCGATCATAATCAATAGCTCCATCAGCGATTGATTGACCGGCGTGCAAGTCGACTGCACAACAAATGCATTGAGCCCACGCACGTTCTCGTTGATCTCT
>JAESTW010000391.1 GCA_016763395.1 Kofleriaceae bacterium | reverse complement strand
CTAAAGGGGTAGCTCGAACATGTGAGAGTGCAGTCAACGGACAGTGTGTTAGCCCGGGCGATGCATGCGAGAAAAAGAAGAGCTGTCAGTACTCCCTAACGGACCGTCGCTACCACAGTTGCGAGCAAAGCAGCGAGGGCAAGTGCACGCGCCTTGGAGCCTTGTGTCTGCCCACGGAATGATGAAAAAGTGAAGTGTAATTGGGAGTATATCGATATCGTGTTTGTCGTGCGGAGTGCACGCCTCGACTTTCGTACGCCGATCTCTCGTTTCACCAATCATTTACGTAGGCTCGCTTGCGTCCACCCAATCCTTTTTCTACTGTAGGGGGCGATGAGTGCCATCCATGCCAACTGTCCAAGCTGCGGAGGACAGGTCAGTTTTCGCATAGGTACTTCCTTCGTCACGATTTGCGAGTACTGCTCAACGGCTGTTGCTCGTAGCGATCGTGGTTTAGAAGATCACGGCAAAGTAATCGATCTTATCGAATCTCAATCGCCTCTCGATCTCTACCTTTCGGGAAGCTACAACGGCGCACGCTTCGAGATCGTCGGACGCACTCAGGTCAAACACTCCATGGGCGGTGTTTGGGATGAGTGGTACTGTGCTTTTGACAGCGGCCACTGGGGATGGTTGGCAGAAGCGCAAGGACATTTCTACATGTCCTTCAAGTCTCCACTCGACGCTGCGCCGGCCTACCAAAGTCTTCAGCCGGGCGCCTTGGTTCCGGGGGTAGGGGAGGGCAACTTGGTCGTGTCCGAAATGGGCCAGGCTCAAATTCTCGGTGCCAAGGGTGAGATCCCATATCCTCTAGAACCGAATGCTACCTATTACTACGCAGATCTCTCAGGGCCCGGCGGAGTCTTCGCTACCCTAGACTATGGTGAGAGTACTCCTGTTCTCTACTTGGGCAAACAAGTCACCCTCGATGAAATCGGCATTGCCGTTAGCGCTGCTGCTCGAGAAGACGGGGGGATGTCTATCAGTGCCGAAGCTCTTGAATGTCCGAATTGCCGCGGCTCACTAGAACTCGCTGCTCCCGATCAGGCGGAACGAGTTGGTTGCCCGTTTTGCGGTGCTCTGTGTGACATCAATCAGGGCAAACTCAAGATACTCCAGATCCTCGATAAGGATAAATTCCCAGACCCTCTCTTGCCTCTGGGCAGCAAAGGCGAGTTCGAAGACCACGAGATGATCGTTGCCGGCTACATGGTGCGCTCGACCGAATGGCATGGTGAATTCTTCTATTGGGAAGAATACCTACTCTACAACGCCCGTATAGGCTTTCGCTGGTTGACCTCTTCGGACGGTCACTGGAGTTACGTTGAACCCGTTCCTGTTGCGGATGTCGACCAAGGCGGAGTGGACGGTCCAAAGTACAAAGGTCGCAGTTACGCTGCTTTTGATACGGTATCTAGCCAGGTCGAGTACATACTCGGACAGTTTTACTGGAAGGTGTCGATAGGCGAGCGCGTATCGATGTCCGACTTTGTCAATTCGCCGTGTTCGCTGAGCGAGGAAAAGACTGACAGCGAAGTCACCTGGTCTCTTTCGACCTATATCGCAACCGAAGAGGTGGAGAAGAAATTCGGGGTGACTCTCAAACCGCCGAATGCTGGAACCGTCGGTCTCAATCAGCCCTACGGCCAGAAAATGGTCTTTACGATCTTCTTTCTAATGATTGCGCTATCCATTGGTGCATACTTCTTTTCTAAGTCTCACAACAAAGAGACGGTCGTTTTCAAAGACACCATTTCTTTCGAAGCTGCGCCAAAGAGCGAAAGTCAGGTCCTCTTCACCAAGCCCTTCAAGCTCGAAGGAAAGCGCAATATCCAAATCAAGGCGTTTACTCCACTGCGCAACGCTTGGGTGTATATGCAATTCGATCTCGTCAACGAGGAGAACGGCTCTGCGACCTTCTTTGATTTGCCGATTGAACACTACTCTGGCCCCGACTGGGACGAGGGCAGCAACACCGAAACGACCTATCTAAAAGCAGTTGGTTCTGGTTCGTACACCCTTCGTGTAGGCGTGGAACGAAAGAACTGGAGCAAGCCTGTAACTGTCCGAGTCACGGTTACCGAGGGTGTAACTCGCTTTTGGTATTGGCTTTTCCTCGTAGGGTTTATCTCACTCTTGCCGTTCTTTACCTTTTTCCATCGTCGCTCGTTCGAGATGAAGCGATGGTCGGACGCGTCCGAGCCAGGCCCATGGTGGGCGAGGAACTCTGACGGATGGGATTCAGACTATGACTAAATTTGCAATATTTTATGGTCTCCTGGGAATGGGAGGCATCGGAGCCTTTGGTTACGTCAACCAAACCGGCTGGGCCCGCAGCAAACAAGAAACACGTTTTGTGCCCAAGTCAGTGATGCGCTCGACTGGTGGCTACCGTTCTTTTCACTATTGGCACGTCGGCTACGGCGGTTACCGAGGAGGTAAATAATCATGGACGCACAATTTTTCGAAACACTCACAAAGGGCCTCGTTTCTACAGTCGCCTATTCCCTTATTGGCATCATTTTCTTCGCAATGGCCTTCTGGATCATGGAGAAACTCACTCCCTTTTCCTTACGGAAAGAGATTGAGGAAGATGAAAATGATGCGTTGGCAATGATTATGTCCGCAGTCGTGATCGGAATTTCTCTGATCATCATGGGCGCGCTTTTGGGCGGCTAGCCTCAGGGCTAATCCCGAATCGACCACCATGGCCTTCGCTCGAACGCCGCTCTTTTACCTAAACGTCCTCGTTGTCGGGACCTGTGGGCTTATCTATGAACTGCTCGCCGGTACCTTGGCGAGTTACGTTCTAGGTGACTCCGTTACACAGTTCTCACTTATCATTGGCATCTACCTTTCTGCCATGGGAGTGGGAGCGTGGCTCTCCGGCTACATTGATACGAATCTAGTCCGGCGATTTCTCGATATCGAACTCGCAGTCGGCTTGGTCGGCGGCTTGTCCGCGCCGCTCTTCTTTCTGAGCTTCGCGTATTTGACCTGGTTCTCGATAGTTCTATACGGCACCGTCTTCGTCATCGGCGTATTGGTGGGCCTAGAGATTCCGCTGCTCATGCGAATCTTGCGTGAGCAAATCGAGTTCAAAGATGTGGTCTCCCGAGTTCTCACCTTCGACTACCTCGGTGCGCTTCTAGCCTCGTTGTTGTTTCCGATATTCTTGGTTCCCAAGTTGGGACTGATGCGGACAGGAATGCTCTTTGGCATGATCAATGTCGGAGTCGCATTTTGGGGCACCTTCCTCTTCTCTGACCTTATCAAAGGTGGAGTACTCTACCTGCGATCCCGCGCGGTCGTTGTGCTAATTATTCTCAGTGTTGGATTTGTCAAAGCGGACTCTCTCACCTCGCTCGCCGAAGAGGGCATGTTTGACGATGCCATCGTCTACGCGAAGACCACTCGATACCAGCGAATCGTAATGACCCGAGCAGGTACTGGGTTCAAACTCTTTCTCAGCGGCAACCTGCAGTTCAGCTCGGCCGATGAGTATCGATATCACGAGGCTCTGGTTCACCCTGCCATGGCTACTGTCACCGAGCCCAAGCGCATTTTGGTGTTGGGCGGCGGAGACGGTTTGGCTGTCCGAGAAATACTCAGGCATCCTTCGGTAGAAGAAGTTGTCTTGGTCGACTTAGATCCAGCCATGACCGATTTGGGTCACGATTTGCCGAGTTTGGTGGCACTGAACAAAAGCTCTCTTCACGACAGTCGGGTGAAGACCGTCACCGCCGACGCAATGACCTGGCTTGCCGACTACGAGGGCTTGCCCTTTGATGTGGCGATCGTCGACTTCCCGGACCCCAACAACTTCGCATTGGGAAAACTCTACACCCGCCGTTTTTATAAGCTACTTGCTTCTCGAATCAAACCCGAGGCACCAATCACCGTGCAGTCCACCTCGCCGCTCTATGCGCGGGTTTCCTACTGGTGCATTGTTGAGACCATAAAAGCCAGCGGCTTCAAAGTGTTGCCATTCCAAGCCACAGTGCCTTCCTTTGGCGTCTGGGGCTATGTACTAGCCAGACGTGGGCCGGACGAAATCCCCCTGCCAACAAGGCTTCCTGAAGGACTACGCTTCCTCAATAGCGATAGCTTGTCCTCGCTTTTCAAATTTCCAGTTGATATGGGGCCCGTCGATGTTGAAATTAACCGCCTTAACGATCAACGTCTCGTTCGCTACTACGAAGACGAGTGGAGGCGTTGGCAGTGAATGAGCTTTCGAGGCGCCTGCTACTCAAGAGTTTCCTAGGTGCTCCGATACTGTGGTCGGCCTGCGGGAATCGCGTTGGCAAGCGGAGTATTCGCGACATGGACGGCGGGTTTGCTCTCCAGCGAGAGAAGCTCGGTCATCGCTTTCGTGATCTAGGGAAATTACCAGCGCCATCGACCTACCAAGATGTTGAAGTTTTGATTGTCGGCGGAGGCGTCGCTGGTCTCTCGTGTATGCGTGAACTTGAGCGCAAGGGCATTTCCAATACATTACTCCTGGAACTCGACAATCGCATTGGTGGCACCTCGCAGGGGGGGGAGAGCGCGATCTCAAAGCATCCATGGGCGGCACACTACGTCACCGTTCCCATGGCTGACAACCGGCCGCTGATTGAGTTGTTACAAGAGGTCGGCGCGGTCGAGTCTGTTGACTCACTCGGACGGCCGCAAATGGCCGAGCAGCATCTTTGTAGGGATCCTTCTGAGCGTCTATTCTATCGTGGTCGCTGGTACGAGGGACTGTATCCAATCGCCGGTGCGAGTCCGGAAGAGATTGCGGAGAAGGCACGTTTTGAGCTCGAAATCGACAAGTGGGCTCGCTTCCGCGACGACAAAGGGCGCCGTGCTTTCGCCTTGCCGATGTCGATGGGCTCGGACGCTGAAGTGCTGCGGGAACTCGACACCATGTCGATGGCAGAGTGGATGCAGCGCAAGAACTTTCACTCTCCACGCTTGAAGTTCTGGGTGGATTACGCTTGTCGCGACAACTATGGGAGTAGCCCGGCGGACACCAGTGCTTGGTCGG
>JAESTW010000390.1 GCA_016763395.1 Kofleriaceae bacterium | reverse complement strand
TCCGTAATTTCGCCGACGATTCCCGCCACGTCCGACACGAGTTCACTCCATCCTTCCGCTTCATCTGCGAGTTTTTCTGCAGATTCAACAGCTCGGAAGTCAGACGGGTCTTCGCGCAACGCGACTGTAAGCGCGGTAAATGCGCCAGGGATATCCCCTACTTCGTTCTGAAAAACATCAGCGACAGTACGCAGTAGCTCGGCGCGCTGTGCCCCTGTGGTTTCGTACTCGAGCCGGCCCATAAGAACTTCAATGAGACGTTCGCCGTCGCCTGAATCCTTGGCCTTGGTCTCGATAGCAGCGATCGCGTCCATTGCGTCGCGATCGAAACTGTCCTCAACGAGAAGGCCAATCCAGCCCTCGAGATCGTCTTCTTCGGGACGAGTTTGCGATAGGTCAATGTCGTTCGCTTTGCACTCCTCAGCCAAGCTCGCTAGGAGCTCGAGTAGCCCCGAAGTCGCTTCATCATCCGCGCCTTTGCCCGGAAGTTGCAGTACCTGGATATGATGCTCAGCCGATAGCTCGTCAACCGTGACCGGTCCAACCGAGGCACAGGCCAAGAAGTGATCGCTTTGCGTTGGCTCAAATGCGCCAAAAACCCGGTCAAGGAGCGCTGCAAGGTCTGGATCGCCATATCGGAATCCAACGAAGAGCAGCGAGCCCTCTGCGTAGAAGGGTTTAATAAATTCTCTCAGCTCATCGGCGTCCGAAAGTGCTTTTCGGATCGATAAGGGAGTCGCGATATAGGAATCAAAATCGCCAAGAACCTTAAGAAGAGTTCGGTGTCTCGGATCAATTTCTCCAGCCTGCTTGTAAGTCAATACCTTAGGCAGGGGCCATTCGTCGGGAAGGTGTTCCGCTATCGCATGCTCAAGCACGTCGCCGGGAAAGGTCGTCCACATTTGCCTGATCGGCAGTGTGGCCAAGGCTTTGGCTACCTCGGGGCTCTCGGCCTCCGTGGCCCAGGTGTCCCGGACAACTTTGTCGCAAATATCGCTGCCGAGTTGCCGACCAAGGAAAGCCGATGCCCGCACCAAGTTTCCTTTGTGCAGTAGTTTGTCGACATCTTTGGCGTAGGCCTCATCAGTGTCCTGTCCACGTTCGCGCAGTTTTGCATTCATGCGCTCCAATAGTTTCTTCCAAGACGGTACGCCGATTCCTGCGCCAACCACGATAGCTGCGCGCCCCTTACGGATATTTTCGACGAGTGACTTGGGAATTGTGTGCTCTGGCATCCTAAACTCCCTTTTCCTGATAGGTTTTCAAGTCTCGGAAGCTACCGGGCTGAGCCCTAGCTGGCAAGCAAATTCGGCCATTTGGAAGAAGCGACGTGGCCCGAGAATCTGACATCAAATGGCATTGTTCCTCTGACTGCTAACGCTGAAACAATGGAGAAATGCTAGTGTGCCGGCCATGGCCCTTGGCGAGATTGCGGAGATTTACCGCTCCAGCAAAAAGAAAGTAGATATCAACTGGTTCACGGAATGGATCTGCCGACCTTTTGCGGCCGTCATTGTCTACTTTTTACAAAATACTCGGGTCACCCCTAACCAGGTGTCATTCCTCAGCTTCTTTGTTGCGATTGGCGCCGCTGGATTATTTGCTTGCGGTCTCAGTTACTCCTGGCTCCTGCTCGCAGCCCTGGTTAATCACATCTCCTTCCTCTTTGATTGTGCCGACGGCATGCTGGCGCGGCGCAAAAAAATCTCATCCACCTTAGGCCATCTTCTCGACTTTTTGATGGATGAACTGAAAGCGATGATGATCTTTGCCAGTGTCACGATACGGCTCTGGCGCACCGAGTCCGACGAACTCTTTTTGCTCTACGGCTTGGGCGGACTCTTCGCGCTGGCTACAGGGCTCACCCTGACATCCTTCATGAGACGCCCCGAGTACAGCGGCCAAAGCCCGACTGAGGATGGGCAACCAGCGGTACTTACCAAGCGAAGCGGGCCCATCGGCATGGTGCTCAACATTCTCGAACACGCTGCTAGGGTGGTTGTTCACTATCCCCAATATATATGGATTTGCGCCATTGCCGATCGAATGGACATCTACTTTTGGGCCTATGCCGCTGTCAACGTGCTCTACATAGGCCGATCTGGGCTGGCCATCGTGTGGCGTCTAGGCAGATAAGAGGCTAGTCTCAATCTTATGAGTTGTTCGTCCTCTGCCAAAACCTTGGCTATCGCTTTTGTTTGTACTCTTGGTTTCGCGCAACAAGCGTGCCGGGCAAAACCCTCGGAAGAGGCGTGCCGGGAAGCCATCAACAATGTGCGCCGAGTCTCGACTCAAGGGAGTAGCGACGTTGGCGCCCCCCCACCCGCAGCGATTCGGAGTTGCCAAGCGAACTCCACCCAAGAGACTGTCACCTGCATGCGCGAGGCAAAAACGGTAGAGGATATTGCCAAATGTGAGGGAGACGTTGCCTCATCAAACTTCAACCGGGCACGAAAAGTTCGCAAAGAACAAATGGAAAACTCCCGGGATAACGACGCTGAGTCGGACTCGGACGAAGCGGCTAAACCGGACGAAGCGGCTAAACCGGACGAAGCGGCTAAACCGGACGAAGCGGTAAAGCCCCATGGAACACCCAAGTTGACCGATCTAGAGGGTGCCGTCGCGCCCTAATGAATAGGGGGATCGCGCTTTGCTTGCTCGTCTTGACGAGCGCCGTACCGGTGGCTGGTTCAGCGCCAACGCCAGATGCTGCGGCGGGTAATCCCAATCCAACGTCGCCCCCAGCAAGCGAGTTGGCCGCACCACAGCAACCCTCAGCACCAATCCATTTGGTGGGAGCCATCGCGAACAAAGCGGGCTCCCAGCCCTCGCTCATCGGAAGTTCCGGCCAACTCTACGTAGCTCAAACTCCACTGCATTGGCAACGTAGTCTCGGAGGTGGTGTATCCACCGATGTGCAGTCCATGCACAGAACCAAGAGCGGCGTTCTCTACGCGCAGGGAAAACGCGCGCCCCTCTTCATACGCAACGCAGGGATATGGTCCGCTAGCCCATTGGCCAACAAAGGCGCCTCGACCTTCTCCCAAGGACCGCGTTCCATCATTACAACCGGTAGACACATCTACCAACTCGGCGCGACTGGCTGGCAGAGAATCGCGTCGGCACGTTCCACGATTCGGGCAATTTGGTCCCAATCCCCTGGCCGAATGTACATAGCGACAGCAGACGGGAAGCTCTACGTTGGCGGCAAGGCGGGCTGGAAGCCCTTGCGACTTTCGCTACTCGAGTCGGACGAGATTACGGCCATTGTTGGCGTGGGTAATCAAGTTGTCGCGCTCACCTCTCACAACCGACTTTTCTCAATTAGTCCCAAAGCAGGTGCGCGAATGATCAGCCTAGCTGGCTTCACAAAGCTTCGGATTCACCGAATTGCCGTGGTAAAAAACCAAATTGCCTTGGTCGGTGTTTCCGGACCTCCGACTAAGCGAGAGTCAGTTCTTGTGGCAGTCGGGCCCAAGAAACTCCGCCTTCTAGAGAAAGCCTGGCAACTCAACGAGGGAGACCGCTTCACAGTGCTCTTCGAGGACCCCAAACAACAACTTCTCCTAGCGACCAAGCGCGGCCAAATTCGCCTTCGCCAAGCCGATGGAAGCTGGCAAAATGGTGTTATTACTGCTGAATTACCTACCGTAGCCGAGCCAGGTGTCGGCAGTCGGCCCGCTCACTCAAACTAGAAACTTGGGCATTAAACGAATCTAACACCCAAGTTCCTAAGCGTTTGGCTTCGCAAACGCTTGAAAGTACACCTCCTTCAGAGGCTATTCGGTGTTTTTCTGACGAAAAACACCAGCTACCTAGCAGGCGATCTACTTCACAAAAAAATAAAGTCGTGATTGACCATTTTCTCACGCAAAGATACCCTTGTAGGTGAAATGAGTAAGCTTCGGATATTAGTAGCTGACGATGATCCTTGGATACTCCGTATGGTTACTACGGTCCTGGAGAAACGTGGCTACGAAGTAGACACAGCATGTGACGGTGAAGAGGCGCTAGAAAAAGCGATTGAGTGTACACCGGACTTAGTTGTCACCGACGTGATGATGCCGAACATGGATGGTTGGACGCTGGTAAAGATATTGCGCGGACGCTCTGCCTCGGCGTTTGTACCGGTTATTTTTCTTACTGCTTTGGGCTCAGAAGATGACCGTATTCGGGGCTTTCGTTTGGGAGCAGATGACTATCTCCCCAAACCCTTTCGCTTTGAGGAGTTGGATTTACGAGTCGCCAAGACCATCCAACGGACACAGCTCTTGGAAGAAAAAGCCAGAGAGCGACTCGATTCAGCGACCCACGAAAGTAACATAAACTCCCCCAAACAGCCCAAAGCAGGTCTTTCGGGTAACTTGAGCGAACTTGGTATTTCCTCACTCCTGGTACTTTTGGACATGGAGAAAAAGAACGGAATTCTCCGGGTCACTCACGCCAATGGCGATGGCCGCTCGGCAGAGGTTTCGTTGAAAAACGGCAGCCCGATTGTTGCCAAGATTTCGGACAAGTCTGGCAATGCGATTTTAACGTTGCAAAATCAAGTAGCGATCTACACGATCTTAGATTGGACCAAGGGTGGATTCACCTTTGAGTCAACCGCTGTCGATTGCGATGATCAAATTCAAATGACGACCACCGCGCTGCTGATGGAAGGCGCACGCCTCATCGATGAACGCGACGCTGTCGCTTAGCATCTGAGCCAGACCTGCGCTCTTTCTCGGGCGCGCACCTACCTGAAATCGCGCGAACTTAACTCGCTCCGCTCACCCAGAACTCGCCCGGCCCAGTTGCCGAGTCAGCGAGTTTTTCCAATTGCGGCGTCGATATCGTACTTCTTCATCAATTTTCTGAAGTATTTCCGGTCAATATCAGACTCGCGAGCCGCGTGCGAGATATTGCCTTCATGCCGCTTTAGAAGTGAGATTATGTAGTCCCGCTCAAATGCAGAAACCCACTTTTCCTTGGCATCTTTGAAAGTGATTTCACCAGATACAAGCTCGGTTGGCGGCTTGGGTGCTTCTGGCGAAAGAGAAATCCCGGGGACGCCAAAATCTGCGGTTGAACTCACAGGTGGCTGATAAGGCTCTCCGCCGTGGTTGTGATTGGTGAGCAAGTGCTCAGGCAAGTCGTGTGGCTCGATGATCTCATTTTCACAGAAGGACACGGCACGTTCAATAACATTGAGCAACTCCCGCACGTTTCCAGGCCAAGCATAGCCGGTGAGCACCTGCAACGCCGCAGGAGATACACCACGAGCTCGTTTGCCGCCCTCTGGTTTTTTGTTGTAGCGCTGGGTGTCCAAGAAGTGACTAACCAAAAGTCCGATATCGTCTGTGCGTTCGCGCAACGCGGGCAATCGCACTCGGACTACCGAGAGACGGTAAAACAAATCCTGTCGGAAGTTTCCGGCCTTGACCTCGTCTTCCAGGTTCCGGTTTGTTGCCGCGATAATTCGGACATCAACCTTCATGCTCTTAGACGAACCTACCCGCCGTACTTCACGGTTTTCCAAAACCCGGAGAAGTTTGGGCTGCAAATCAAGAGGAAGCTCGCCGAGCTCATCCAAAAAGAGTGTGCCACCATCAGCCATCTCAAAAAGGCCCTGCCGTGTCATCACCGCGCCAGTGAACGAGCCCTTTTCATGCCCGAATAGTTCTGATTCGATAAGGTTCGGCGGAACTGCACCGCAATCGAAAATAATGATCGGCCCTTTGGCCCTGGGCGAGAGTTTGTGAATACTCTGTGCCACTACCTCTTTGCCAGTGCCCGTCTCGCCTTCAATAACGATGGTAGTCGCAGTAGGCGCGATTTTGTCGAGAATTGAGTAGAGCTGCCGCATGAGCTTATTGCCACCGATGATGTCGCAACATCGGTCTGAGGCTGAAGGCGTAATGCTAACTTCCTCCTCTTGGGCATTGAAAATAAAGCGAGTTTGGCCAATGGCGATGGTTGTGCCTGGTGTCAAAAACGCTTCGCGGATCCTCACTTTATTGACGAAGGTGCCGTTGGTAGAACGTAAATCTACCAAGACGTAGCCCGAATCTTCTTGGACGATCTTGGCGTGGTATCGAGACGCGGTCTG
>JAESTW010000036.1 GCA_016763395.1 Kofleriaceae bacterium | reverse complement strand
GATTTCTCCTGGCTACGTAAATCTCTCATTGATACGCGCGACCAAAGTCGAGCTGCGAGATCATGTCCGGCAACTGGTTGTCGAGTTGCGAGGGTTATTGCGCAGACAAATTTACCGCGGGCTGCATCACAAAGTGCAAGTGGAGCGAGGCACCTCTGAACACGATTGCCCGCATTGCGCGACCGTTGCCGAACGCATCACCGACGAGTTTTTGGGGGGGATTGAGGGCATTCGCAGGAAGTTAGCAGAGGACGTTCAGGCCCATTATGATGGTGATCCGGCGGCAACCGGCACCGATGAAATCATCTTCTGTTATCCCGGTTTGTATGCAATCTCGGTGTATCGCATCGCCAACCTGCTCGCAGGTTTGGGGGCAAACCTGATTCCTCGTATGATGTCTTCGTTGGCCCACGAGAAGGTGGGGATTGATATTCACCCCAACGCCACTATAGGCGACGCCTTCCTGATAGATCACGGTACGGGCGTTGCGATTGGCGAGACGACCATTATCGGCAACAATGTCCGGCTCTATCAGGGAGTAACCCTGGGCGCGCTATCGGTCAAAAAAGGCGAGGGACGTGGGGTGAAAAGGCATCCGACAATTGCGGATGGGGTCATCATCTATGCAGGCGCGACGATCTTGGGTGGCGACACCGTTATCGGCGAAAATAGCGTAATTGGCGGCAGTTGTTGGGTTACTAAATCCGTGGACGCGGCCAGTGTGGTGACAAACCAGCCCCGGACATTGGGAGGTTAACAAGATGACATTGCGACTGAATTTGTGTACGGCGATAGCAGTGAGTTGCGCTGTTTCCTGTGGTCATCGTGAAGACTCCAAACCTTCGGGGGAGGTCAATAAAGAGGCGCAAGGTACGAGCCAGACGGAACCTTCTGTTTCTGGGACCGCTGCTTTTGCCACCGCAAAAGTCCCCGTGCGATTACCGGGAAAAATGACGCCAGCACCATGGTTAGAGGGCGCGACCCGGGTTGTTGCAATGGCCAAATCCGCGGGGGAAGCCACCCCGGTTATTGTTGCCGCCGGACTGGGTTGGATGCGTTGGTTTGACTCCAAGGGCAAAAAACTGGGCGAGAGGTCGTTAAGCGGATCGGTTCAAGTACTAGAGGTTGTAGACCTAGACGGTGATGGGGCCATGGCAGTACTTGTCGGCAGCGGACGTGGTCGCGACGCGGTGGCGGCCCCTATCGCGCTGGAGATTGTTCGGCTGAACGACGCGGGGCTGCCTGAGACCTTGCCTTTGCCAGCGACAACCCGAGCACAGGTTGTGAGTGCGGTGCCTGCCCCGGGGCTCACCGGACAAATCTGGGTGGCGAGTTATGTGAGTAAGTTTGAGGTCGCGATATCCCGCTTTGCTCGAGGCGACGACGGAAAATGGTCGTTGGCCGAGTCACGAGGGAAGCATCGCGTGGTTGGAGGCATGACGATACTCAAAGATGACACCCAGTACGGGACTCCTGTTATTGCCAGGATGTACGGGAAAGATGCGGATACGCCCGGTGGGGTCTATGAATTGGTGTCCGAAACGGCTCAGGTGACGGTGCCTTCTGTCCGCGGGGCGCGAGCGCTCTTGGCAATCCCATGGTCATCGCAGAGTTGGAATCTTGTTGTTGCTGACGGGTGGCACAAGCACTATGCGAAGCGTGCCCAAGGGCTAGTGAGTTTTGTGTCGAAGTCAGCACTGGATGATGCGGGGGAGGGCTGGAGCCTGCGGCATCGATTGCATGTTAAAGACAACTACGGCTTTCAACGCTTGCGGGTCGGGAAGGTTCACTCAAATCCTGGCTTTGATATCGTGGCGTCCGGCAATGGCCCCGCAATTGTTGTATTGCCCCAGCGGCCTGAATTACTCTTCAGCCTGGCGGATGTGGAGGCTGTCGACGCTTTCCCTATCAACCTGGATGGGGACAGCCGCACCGAAGTCGTAATCGTTGGGCCCAATCCCGCGATCTGGAGCCCACTTTGATACTTGGCTGACGTGTCCCGCCTCGCGACTCCGTGCTACGCTTGGGGCAATCGTGGGAAGCGGAAGCGAAGATCGGAGTCGAACGGCAACACGCCTTCGCTATGTAGCGCCACCTGATTTCGGTGTCGATGACGACTTTGGTGCCAACACCATTGGCCGCTATGAGGTCATGGAGACCCTGGGCAAGGGCGCCATGGGCATCGTTTACAAGGCGCGCGACCCCCTCTTGGATCGCATCGTTGCCGTTAAGACGATCATGGCGCCGCGCAACCGTGGCAAGCGCAATCGAAAATCATACTTGCAGCGTTTTGAGCGGGAAGCAAAGGCAGCTGCCAAGATGCAGCACCCTGCGATCGTGACAATTTTCGATGTGGGAACCGAGGGCAACCAGCCCTTTATGGTGCTCGAGTATCTGCCTGGAGATTCCTTGGCGGACCGTCTCGATAAGGTAAGAATTCCTCTGGCTAAGGCGGTTCAGATAGCCATTGAACTTGCAGGAGCACTGGGCTTTGCGCACAACGAGCGAATCGTGCACCGAGACGTAAAGACGGCGAACGTTCTCAGCGCGGGCGGCAATCACTGGAAACTCGCCGACTTCGGAATCGCTCGAATGCCAGACTCGGACATCACGCAGGTCGGAATTTTTATGGGCACGCCGGGCTACGCGCCGCCCGAGGCAATTCGCGAAGGTTTCTATACTCCCCAAGCTGACGTTTTTGCCTGGGGAGCGGTTCTCTACGAACTTTTATCAGGGCGAATTCCCTATGAAGGGCCGGACACCAAGACGACCAATAGCTTCGTCATGAAGAATACGGCAAAGTCGCCCCGGGTTCACGACGCTTCAATACCGGAGGCATTGGCGGAGGTGTGTATGCTGGCATTGCATCCCGCGACAACCATGCGTTACGCCGATGGCCACGCGGCAAAGGCGGCACTGGAAGAGGCGTGGGAATCCTGCGTCGAGTCGGAGGTTCTCAGCCCGAAAGCGTTTTCCTCTAAAGAGATTCCCCACAACAGAGTCGGCAAGTTTATGCATCGAACGGTGCAATCCTCTGGCGGCGGTGCGGGGTTCATCGCTTTGGATTCGCTGGCCAGTACCCAGGGTAGCAACGAACGATTCGAAGGTAAATCCACCCATCAAACCAACGATGATGACGAGCCGACGATCGTCATGCAATACCGAGGTGGCGAGAGTGTATTGCGCCCGCTAAACCTCGAGAAATTGGTGGGGGGCGCAGATCAAGAACGTGGACTTAGCGAAGATCGCGCTACTAACTCTGCTGGTGTTGTGGATGCGCTGGTTGCGGAGACGCCCAAAGCTGGATTGTGGGTGTCCGCCCTCCTCACAGCACTGATGACGGCCATGCTCGGGCTGTATTACGTCGTGTACGCCACATAAGGGGCCGTTTCTCGGATAGCCCGCCGACTAGCGATGTGGTGTCGATCTGTACGGCACACTTTTGAGGCAATTGCGGGGCAACTATCTCGGGACCAGGGTGAGCTGGTAGGGACGCTGTGTTTCTACTTTGATAACACTGGCGAACCCTCCCTGTCCTTGGTGGAAAAAATCGGATTCTACAGACCGTCCGGGCACAGCCTTGGTGTCGATAGTTCCTGTGAATTTGAAGCCGTACTCGGTCGCGTTCAAGGTGCCTTGGATGCTGCCTGCGTCCGGCAGAGACATCGCAAAGAGGGCCTCGCCCTCGTTGTTTTTGATGGTGCAAGGACCTTCCACTAGGGATTCTGCCAGCAGTCGACAGTGATAGGTATTGGTTCCCTTTTTGATGGTACGAACCTTAGGGGCCGCTTCCGTGGTTGCATCATCCCCTGAAGACAGAGTGGTGGAGGTATTGCCTTTGCCGCTGGGGCACCCGCCGGACAACGACAGTATCGCCAATGCGAAGAGGGGCTTGCGGCCAAATTGTATTGCGCGTGACACTGAGATTAGCCTCGAGTGGCTCGAATGCGCCGGATCATGTCCGCTTGTCCGTCGGCGTGGTAGGAGGAGCGAACCAGCGGGCCCGCCTCTACGTGAGCGATTCCTAGGTCCATGCCGAACTTGGCCAATTCAGTAAATTCGTCAGGGTGCACGTAGCGCGCCACTGGTAAATGCTTGCGCGAGGGCTGGAGGTACTGTCCGAAGGTGACGATGTCCATTCGCATCTCGGCCAGTTCTCGAACCACGGCCCGTACTTCTTCCATGTCTTCGCCGACTCCCAGCATGAGACCGGTCTTGGTGATGGCATTGCGATCGCGAGCATGCTTGAGGATACGGTAACTACGTGGATACGAGGCTTGCACTCGGACCTCCCGTGAGAGAGTCGGCACTGTCTCGAGATTGTGAGAAAACACGTCGGGCTGGGCATCTAGGACGGTATCGACGTCGTCAGTATTGCCTTTGAAATCGCCGGTTAGAATCTCGATACTCATGCTCGGACACGAAGCTCTGACTTTGGTGATGGTCTCGGCCCAGTGCGCAGCACCGCCGTCGCTCAGGTCATCTCTATCGACGCAGGTGATAACCGTATGCTCCAGGTCGAGCTCGCCCAGCATCTGCGCCACTCGAGCAGGCTCTTCGGTGTCGACGGGCAGGGGGCGTCCGGTCTTTACGTCGCAGAAGCGGCAGGAACGGGTGCAAATGTCGCCCAAGATCATGATCGTTAGGGCTCGCCGGGTCCAGCACTCGCCAATGTTCGGACAACTTGCGCTGGCACAAACCGTGTTGAGATTCAGCTCCTCGACTCTTCTTTTGACGTCGAAGTAGCTCGCCTTGGTCGGCATGGCCACTTTTATCCAAGACGGGTGCCGCCGTTTGGGCGCCGCCTTCGTTGGCTCTTGTCCGACTATGGGCAGTGAACGCTGTGGTGAGCTAATGTCTTTTGTGGTCGGCATGGCGCTGGCTTGGTACCCCGGAGGTTGTGCTGAAACTAGCGCCAAACGTCGTCAAATACAATCACTTGCCGCCGATGCGGCAGGATTGCCCTTTGGGCCGAGGGCATAGTGCACAAATAGGGCTGCTAGATGTGGATAGCTAGGCCGTAGGCATCCTCGGCCGCCTCTTTTAGCGCCTCTGCGAAGGTCGGATGAGCGTGAACGGTGTTGATAAGGCTCTCGGCGTTAACCTCAGTGCTCTTGGCCAGGGTTGGCTCGGCGATGAGATCGGTCACTGCTGGGCCGATGAGATGAGCTCCAACGAGGGCGCCGTTGTCTTCCCGCCAGATGAACTTGGCAAAGCCTGGGTATTCGCCGGCTGCCATGGTTTTCCCCAGTGGGCCGAAGGGAAACTTGCCGACCTTGGTCTTGATGCCCGCTTCGTCAGCCTGGGCTTCCGTCATGCCGACGGAGGCAATTTCGGGGTGACAATAGGTACACGCAGGGATGGATGTGTAATCAATTGGTTGCGGACTGTGGCCTGCGAGTTTTTCTGCGATGTAGACAGCCTCGGCACTGGCAACGTGAGCCAGGGCGATTCCGCCGGTTACGTCGCCGATTCCCCAGATGCCTCGGACGCCGGTTGAGTATTCGGCGTCGACTTTCATGAAACCACGCTCAACAGAGATTCCCAGATCTTCGAGCCCCAGATCTTCGACATTGCCGGTGATGCCGACAGCGACGAGTAGCTTGTCCGCTTCTAATGTCGTGCGTTTGCCGTCTTTTACGGCTTCGATTTCGACCCGGACGCCAGAGGCCTGGGGCGTGGCGCTGGTCATGCCGTGAGCGACTTTGATCTTGATTCCGCGCTTGCGGTAGGCGCGCAATAGCTCCGCGCTCACGTCAGCATCCTCGTTCGGAACGAGCCTGTCTTGGTATTCGACAATGGTGACTTCGGTGCCCAGACTGGCGTAAAAGGAGGCAAACTCGACTCCGATGGCACCAGCGCCCAGAACGATTAGACTCTTCGGGCGCTCCTTGAGGCTAAGAGCTTCTCGGTAGGCAATAATGGTCTCGCCGTTGAGATCGATGCCGGGCAGGGAGCGCGCTCGGGCGCCAGTGGCGACAATGATGTCTTTGGCGAGGATCTTCTCGTTTCCTTCCGAACTCGTTACGTTGACGCTGCCCGCTCCGCCCAATACGGCATTGCCCTGTACGACCTGAATTTTGTTCTTCTTCAGCAGGTACGCGACTCCCTTGGAAATCTTGGCACTGATGCTGCGAGAACGGGCGATGATTGCCTCGAAATCAAATCCGACATTGTCGACTTTGATTCCAAACTCAGAGGCCCGGTGGCATGTCTCTAAGACTTCTGCGGATCGCAGGAGCGCTTTGGTTGGGATGCAGCCCCAGTTGAGACAAATCCCGCCCAAGCTTTCACGCTCGACGCAGACGACGTTGAGGCCCATCTGCGCCGCGCGAATGGCGGCCACGTAGCCACCTGGTCCAGTTCCAATAATACAAAGATCGCAATTGATGGTCATGGTGCCTTCCTACAGCGCTAGCGATTCGGGCTGTTCGAGTAGAGCGACGAGCGCGTCCAAGAAGCGCGCGCCTACCGCTCCATCAATGACTCGGTGGTCGCAGGTCATCGTGAGATTCATGCGTTGTCCGACGGTGACATTGCCCTCGTCGTCGAAAACCGGCTGCTTGACAATTCGTCCAACGGCGAGGATGGCGCCTTCTGGCGGGTTGATGATGGCATCAAAATGATCGATACCAAACATGCCCAAGTTGGAAATAGTGAAGGTTGAACCTTGGATTTCGTGGGCTTTGATCTTGCGATCTTTGGCTCGTCCGACAAGATCCTTGACCTCGTTGCTGATGACGCCGAGCCCTTTTAGATCTGCGTTTCGGACAACTGGAGTCATGAGGCCGCGCTCGAGAGCTACCGCGACTCCAACATGAACTTGACTGAACTGCCGGACAGCATCGCCGAGGAAGGCGACGTTGACTTCGGGAACTTGCCGAAGTGCTAAGGCAACGCCCTTGATCAATAGATCGTTGACACTGACCTTGCCTCGTCCGGCCATAAGCTCGTTTAGACGCTTGCGGAAAGCGAGCAGAGGGGCGGCTTCGAAGGATGTCGAGAGTCGGAATTGTGGAATGTCCCGGGCGGCTGCGGTTAGCCTCTGGGCAATCGTTTTGCGAATATTCGAGAGTGGTATATCCTCGTAGTCGCCTTCAACTTCTGGAACTAAAATAGGAGCTGGCGCGGGTACGACAGCAAGTGCGGTGTCGCTGACTTGGGCAACTGACGCTGTGCCACCACTGGCTTTGCGAACGTCGCGTTCAACGATTCGTCCGCCGGGGCCGCTGCCTTGCAACTGCCGTAAGTCGATCCCGAGCTCGATAGCCAAGGTTTTGGCCAGCGGGGAAGCCAGGAGGCGTCCGCCACTCGAAGCGGGCGTCAGAGGTGCAATAGTAGAAGTAGAGCTGGCACTTGCCGGGGCAGGTACCGCTTCGGGAGCCGGCGTAGAGGCTGAATCACTAGCAGAGCCTCCGGCGAGTTGGGCTTCGGCTTCTTTGACGATGGCAGTAATGTCTTCGCCTTCTTCACCTAAGATAAGTACCGGTGCGCCGAGGCGTACCGTCGTGCCCTCAGCAACCAAGAACTTGAGCAGTACGCCCTCGTCCTCTAGGGAAAAATCCATGTTTGCTTTGTCAGTCTCGACCTCGGCAATGAGATCGCCGGGTTCCACTGAGTCGCCTTCTTTGAGCACCCAGCGGATGAGGATGCCTTCTTCCATGGTGGGAGAGAGTTTTGGGAGTCCAATAATTTGAGCCATAATAATCCTGGGCGCGCTTGGCGATTAGGGTTTGAGTTTAAATAAACGAGTCGACTCTGGATGTGAGGCGCTCGTTTGGCGAGGCGGGAATAAGGGCGCTGGGCTGGCCCAGTAACCGACTGAGCAACGAAGAGCTAGGCGCCAAAGGAGATGGATTGCATTCAGAGTCGATTTGGTTATTAAAACTCAAGCCCTTAGTCGAGGTAGAGAACGGTTTTGACAGCAGAGATGACTTTCGCCACGTCCGGCATCACTTCAGCTTCGAGGTTTTTGGCGTAGGGCATCGGTACATCCTCGGAGGTAACGCGCTCTACGGGAGCGTCTAGGTAATCTAGGCACTCGCGTTGCAATTGGTAGGCAATCTCAGAGCCGACGCCGCACACGGGCCAGCCGACTTCAACGATGACACAGCGTCCGGTCTTTTTGACGCTTTTGACAAGTGCGGGTATGTCCATCGGACGGATTGTCCTCGGATCGATTATTTCTGCATCGATTCCCATCGTTTCGAGCTCTGCTGCGGCCTTGAAGGCCAAATCGACCATACTTGCCCAGGCGATCAGCGTAACGTCTTTACCTACTCGTTTGACGTCGGCAACACCGAGGGGAATGGTATATTCCTCGTCCGGGACTTCGCCGAGGTTGTTGTACTGCAGCTCGCTCTCCATAAAGACAACCGGGTCGTTGTCGCGGATGGAGGTCTTGAGTAATCCTTTGGCATCATAGGGCGTGGAGGGACACACGACTTTGAGTCCGGGAATGTGCGCGTAGTACGACTCAAACGCCTGAGAGTGCTG
>JAESTW010000389.1 GCA_016763395.1 Kofleriaceae bacterium | reverse complement strand
TAGAGCCATGGGACAGAATGACAGCGATACCTAGAAGATATGCAGATCGGAGTACTTGTCTTCGCATCAGAACTAGCCAGCCTACCGGATCGCGACATCAATAAGAGTATCGCTTCTCACACTCGGGCGCCGCAAAGACAAAAGCCCACTCGAATGAGTGGGCTCTGTCACAGCGGCAGTGTCGCGGTAGCAACAGTGCTGTATTCTCGCTTTAGCCCCTACTTCTTCTCAAGCGGGTCGAGAATCCGTACGTTGTCCAGCCCAGCTTCTGCGAAGGAGGCGTCCAAAGTCTCGCGATCTGCCATGTTGACGATGATCTCTTTCTTTGGGTCGAGGTCCTTCAACATAACTGCCTTGACGGCAGCAGGAGTCATCGCAGCCACTTCACGGGCAAGCTTGTCGTACTGATCGGCGTCACTGTTGTAGCGCGCAATCTGCGTAAGTCGGCCGGCCAGTGCGTAGGACTCAGTAGATTCAGCCAGCATAGAAGACAAGACCGTCTTTCGAGCGACAACGAAGTAGCGGTTGAAGTCTTCTCCAGCGCGAAGTTCATCGATTTTAGTACGCATGAACTTAAGTGACTCGCCAGCTCGAGTGGCATCCACTGCACCTTGGATGATGTAGTAACCAGGTCCTTGACGAGTGGTCAGGCGAGCTCGGACACCGTAGGTAGATCCGAGTTCAGAGCGAACCCTGCTCATTCGTGCTCCCATCATACTTGCCAATACCAGGCGAGCTGCATAGTCCTTATCTTTGCCTGCAGGAGATGGGTAGACAATAGAAATTTGCATCTGGCTCATTCCTTGGTCGCCAATAACGCCGATCACTTGTCCGCCTTGCGGCTTCGCCGACAAATCCAATGGCTTGTCGAGGTGTCCGCCACCCCAAGCTCCGAAGTGTTCTGAGATAAGCGATTTCGCTCGGTCGACATCGAAGTTTCCGGCAATGATGATTGTCGCGTTCTTTGCTGAGTAGTGCTTGCGACCAAAGCTGTGTGAATCATCCATGCCAAAGTTAGAAAGAGTCTTCGGTGTCGGATCGCCCTTGGTGACGTAAGGATGGGTTGCGCCGTAAATCGCTGTCTCGCGAGCCAAACCGTACACGTGGCCGCGCTGGTAGCTGTCTCGTGAAAACTGATCTTTGAACTTGCCGCGGTATTGCTCGATACCTTTTTGGCTCACTCTGCCCGCTTTGATCACTCGCTCTAGGCCTACGATAATTTCTCGTAAGTAAATATTGATGCCACTGGTGCCGAACACTGTTACATCCATGCCACCGTTGCCTCGAATCGAAATATCCGCAGCGCGCATCGCAACACTATCCATCGGCAAGTTGATACTGGCGGCCATTCCCGCAAGGCCAGCCTTGTTGTCCGGTTCGTGAATCGCGCCCGTGTGAAAGAGCAAGTTAGCTTGAACAATAGGCATGCCTTTGTAAGGTAGAAGTACAACCTTCATGCCGTTGCCCAAGGTGTATCGCTCTGCTGAAGCAACAATAGAGTTTTGCTTAGGTGCAGGTAGCGGCTGACCAGCGGTTGCTGGATCGATGATTGGATCTGCTTTCTGCTCGTGAGTCTTGGCGCTAAATTTAAGCTTCGATCGGCTATCTCGTCGCTTGCCGGTCTTGCTAGCCTCGGCGATAAAGACGATGGCCTTGTTTTTGGCCAAGGTTTTCTTCACGAAGCTTTTGAACTTGCCCGTGTCGAGCTTGTCGATGCCGTCTAGGTATTTGTAGAAGTAGTTGTCCTCACCGGTGAACTTGACTCGCTTGTCAAACTGAACACCGTTAGCAACGAACTCAGCTCGTGCTGAGATCGATTCCATTCGCTTAACAAAGGCCGCTTTGGCGTGGGCACGGCCCCTCTCTTCTTGTTGGTAGCCACCAGTCTCAAAGTAGCGGTGTGTCTGTGCTGCCGCCGCCCAAATGTACTTTAGACACTCGTCCGCAGACTTGCCTTTGCGAACCTCAAAACCAGCCCACATTACTGGCGCCAAGCTGCCACCAAGTTCAAATGCGCCAGTTACCTCGCACACGCCGTATTTGTCCGCCATACCGCTGGCGATGTTTGCAAACACAAACTGCATGAAAGAAACGTTGTCGTGCTCTGCGGTATAGTGAGCCGGTAGAGCCCAAAGTACGTTTACAACAGTTCGCTCCATGTCGAACTGCTTGACCACTTTGCGGCTCTTGAGCGTGATTGGAGTCACCACCAATCGTGGAGCGGGGTTTCCTGCGGGAATGCTACCGAAGTAGTGGCTGACCATTTTGCCGGCGATGTCGACATCGGTGTTGCCCGAAACAATTACTGTTGCCCGTGACGGAACGTAGTAGTTACTCATGAAGGTGCAAACATCTTCCATTGTGATGTTGCTGAGCTGCTCATCGGTACCACCAGTCATCTCGTGGTACGGGTGTCCTTCTGGGTACGCCATGCGCAATGCTTCATAGAGCATCAAGCCTGAGGCGTTTTCTAGGCTGCCGCGAATCTCTGCTCGGACAACTTCGCGCTCGCGATCGAACTGCTCTTGAGGAATCAGTTTACAACCCGTATTGAGACGTGCTGATTCGAGCTGGATCAGTGTTTCGAGCTTATCTTTGGGAGCCTGCAAGAAATAGTGCGTCTTGTCCCAGATTGTGTAGGCGTTAAAGAAGCTGGCGATCTGTGGCAAGAGCTGAAAGGTCGGTTGACGCTTCTCGATCGGAGTGTCGTCCGAACCGAAGCGATGTTGGAACATCATGTGCTCAACAAGGTGAGCCAGTCCGGCCTTGCCTTCTGGATCTTCGTTGGCTCCGACTTCGTATCGAACATCGACCTGCACAAGCGGCGTCGCGCTGTCTGGAATCACCACCAGACGCAAGCCATTGTCGAGCGTGGCTTTTAGGACAGGTTGTTGAACAGCGAATTGGGGAGTGGTTGGAGTACAGGCAAAACCTGTGATTCCAATTGCGGTTGCTATCAGTAATGAGCGCATGGCGGGATTGTGAAGAATTTCGGCCAAATTGCAAGCAAACAATTCCCGGAAGCGACTAACAAAAGGTAGCCAGTATCGGGGCTTAGGAGGTATTTCAGGGCAGTTTAGCGACTAGATCTGGACAAAGATCAGACCTAGATGCTTAGCTTCCTTTCGTGACGTCCCATAGAGAAGCTGGCCAAGCCCAAGAACTCATTGAAGGAAAGTCAGGTGCGACTTCTAGTGTCCCATCTGCCCCTGCTTCTGTCCCACAGGAGGGCTCAAAATCGAGCGACAAAGAGTGGAAGGACGAAGAATGGCTGGGAAATATTTTTATCGGAATCGCCGGAATGATCGGCGCAGGCAAGTCTACTTTGGCCACTGCACTGGGTGAACACCTGGGGATCGACGCGTATTACGAGCCGGTCAAAGACAACGATTACCTCGAAGACTTTTACAAAGACACCAAGAAGTACTCGTTTGGCATGCAGGTCTACTTGCTGAACAAACGCTTTCAGCAGCACCAGGAGATCATCTGGAAGGGCAAGTCAGCAGTTCAAGATCGCACGATTTACGAGGATTCTATCTTTGCCCGCATGTTGGCCGAGACAGGTCTGATGGATGCGCGGGATTACCGGACATACCAATCACTCTTCAAGAACATGAGTAACTTCATGTGCAAGCCGAGCGTCATTGTCTACCTTGACGTGTCTCCGAAAACTTCTCAAGAGCGAATTCGCCAGCGCAGCCGCGGCGTCGAGTCGGACATCGAGCTTGGATATCTCGAGTCGTTGCACAAAGGCTACGAGCGATTTGTGAAAGAGATTTCCCGGGTCATTCCGGTGATTCGAATCGACTACGAACGATTTGCCACCGCGGACGAAATGGCAGAGGTCATCAAGAAAGAGTACCTCGACGCCAACTTCCTGCGGCAAGCGGCTCGCTTCGATCCAACGCGCTAAGGGCTGGGCCAGAGCGACTAGGACCAACGATGAAGACCATCGGACTTATCGGCGGCATGGGCTGGCAAAGCACGCTCCAGTACTATCATGCGATTAACTCTGAGATCTCGGCTCGGCTCGGCGGTTCTCACTCTGCCCGCATCATCATCGATTCACACGACTTTCACTCGATCGCCAACGCCAGTACAAAGGCTGAGTATATGGCTGTGCAGTCTCTGCTAGTCGATTCTGCCCAGCGTTTGGAACTTGCAGGTGCCGATTGTGTAGCCATGGCCTGCAACACGGTTCACCGATTGGCCAGCAAGGTGGCTGCCGCCGTGGATATCCCCCTCTTGCACATTGCCGATGCCACCCGAGACGCGCTTGTCCGAGATGGTCATTCGCGGGTCGGGATATTGGGGACTCGGGCAACCATGGAGGGCTCGTTTTATCGCTCACAGATGGGCGGCGAGATTGAACTCATCGTGCCGGACAACTCGGGTATGAATTCGGTCAATCAGGTGGCGCGCGATATCAACCGCGGCTGTTCCGCAGAGCAGTACCTTCCGACGATGCAAGAGGCAGTCGACACGCTACTAGCCCAAGGCTGTACTGCTGTGATTTTGGCCTGCACCGAGTTTGCGCTTGTCTTCGGACAAACGCGCCAAGAGCTGGCGGTGACGCTCTACGACAGCGCTCGACTGCACGCCTTGGCGCTGGTTGAGTTTGCTCTGGCGGAGCCTATAAGGCTACAAGAAACGTAGCCGTAACCGGGCACTAATGTGGTATATACAGTAATGGCACCATGCCATTAGGCGCTACTCAAGTTCTGTATGGAAAGAGACGAGAGACGTATTGTGAACCTAGGAGCACAATATACTGTGTCCATCGCGACAGTTTTGATGTTCTTGGCCACCTGTGCCGAATCGGAAAACCCAGCGCCAAAGATAGTTGCGGTAGATCCTCCCAGCGTCTCCGACAGGGAATCGACGACGGTGACATTTAGGGGCAATAACTTCTTTAGCAGAGTGATTCGCTTTGACTTGGAGTCGGCGCAGGACTTGGAAGTGGATGTGACCTTCTCAGTTGCAATTGATGACCAAGTACTGGACGTCGGCTCAGTCCGATGGGTTGATCCTAAAAGTATCGAAGTAAGGCTACCGGCCGGACTCCCGCTCGGGCTTCACCATGCCACTGTTACGATACCGGACGGCCGGTCCAGTACTCTTGTCGACGCCTTTGACGTCCTTCCGTGTTTTTCCGGCAACTGTGGTGACGGTTGCTGCTTGGGAAGCGAGAATGCTATCAGTTGTCCGGCAGACTGCGGCTCAGACTGCGGTAACGGAAGCTGCGATGGTGATGAGACTGCTTTCACCTGTTCCCAAGACTGTATCCCTACCCCTTTCTGTGACCCAGCTCTTGGTGAACTCGTTGCCTGTTTCGAATTCGAAGAAGCGGATGGAAGCATAGAGCTCGTTGATGGCTCTTCTGCCGGCAATGATGCCTCGGCTTCAAATGCCACCTTCGTTCCTGGTATTCTGGGCTCTGCTCTTCAAGGAAGCACCGCCTTTGACGCCCTAATCGCAGAGAGCAACAGTCTTGATATGGAAAGCGCTCTCACTATCGAAGCGTGGATACAGCCCGATGCTTCGATTTCAATCGGGGAGACAGGGGCTGGTGGATAATCAAGGGCAATACGGATTATTCATTTACGCGTCCAATGCCCTTCGGTGTACGGTTGCCGGACACATTGCTCTCAGTGCTAACAATGTAGTGGTACCAGGGGAATGGCAGCATATTGCCTGTGTCTATGATGGTACTGCACTCCGAGTGTATCGCAATGGTATCAACGTCGCCGAGACGCCTGGGACGGGCCCGATACTTACCAATGGCAATAGTGGGGTATCGCTGGCTCAGGACAATCCCGACGGCGACGAATTCATCGGAAGACTAGATCAAGTGCGAATATGGAACACCGCGCGCAGTGC
>JAESTW010000388.1 GCA_016763395.1 Kofleriaceae bacterium | reverse complement strand
TGGGATAGCCGGCATTGGGAGCGCCAGCACTGGGAATACCAGCATTAGGAACAATCGGATTGGGATAGCCGGCATTGGGAGCGCCAGCACTGGGAATGCCAGCATTAGGAACACTCGGACTAGGGATGCCAGCATTGGGAACACTCGGACTAGGGATGCCAGCATTGGGAACACTCGGACCAGGGATGCCAGCATTAGGCGCACCCGGACTGGGGATACCGGCATTCGGAACACCCGGGCTAGATGGCGATCGCACCGACATCGGAGCGACCATCGGCAATGCGTCGCTTGAGAATTTCCCCGAGTTATAGGTGTCGGCGAATGGTTGCTCAATTCTCCCGTCTGACGGCAATGTCATCGGACCACTGCCAGAGGATCCCACTCGAGTTGCCTCGTCGAACGAGTCCTCATCCAAAATCTCGATCGCCGAGTCGGTGATAAACTCTGGCGGTACGTCGCCCAAACCAGAAATGAGACCGGGGTCGATATCGATTGTCTCAGAAGGCTGCAGCCCACGAACATTGGCGCTTTGAGCAGCAGCCTGAAGGCCCTCAACATAGGGATCGCCGGGAGATGCGGCAGCAGCCCGATTGAGTACCTCGATTGCCTGTTGAGCGTCGCCCTTGCGCAGAAGAGCATCCCCTTTGAGTGCCAAGGCACTGGGATTGTTAGGGCTCAGGTTGAGAGCCGAGCCGACTTCGGCCAGAACTTCATCAAGCCGAGACAGCGCGAGCAAGGCGGCCCCAAGTACAAGACGGCCTTCAATATCATTCGGGCTCGCCAATAGACCGAGCCGACATACTCGTACCGCTTCTTGCAGTTGGCCCTGTTCGACAAACAGGCGGCCCCGCTGCACAAATTCAGCTGCCACAATTGTGCTCGAAGCTAGGAATACTCAGATTTTAGGGGGGAATGAAGGGATATGCAACGCACCGTCAATACTCATTTGGCCTGTTACACGGCAAAGCGCCGCCCTTATTGCGATCTGCGCTGGTTGGCCAAGCGGGTTGCTGACACTTTGAGCTGGGAAATCACCTCTGAATCCATCTCCTCATCAGCTACAGGGTCGCCGGACTCTGGATTGCCCTCGCTGTCCAACTCTTCTTCCGGTTCCTCCTCGACTCCCGGCATCTCCTCGCCCCGAACACGGAATTCCTGCAGCATCATCCAGCGCTTGCCAAAGCGTTTCCACTTTTGACTCGTTGTCGTCATGTGCACGATGCCTTTGGAATCCATATGCCATGTCCATTTGACTTGCACACGGGCCTTGCCTTTGTCTTTGCCGGTGACCTTCATTCGAGTAATCTCGTACTCATCCACTCGAAGGTCCTCTTCTAAATCCTCCCGGACATCTAGAAAATGGTCTCGTGCTGCAGGCAGTATTCGCACCGCTGACTGAGGAAATTTCTGCCAGCGAATGCCCTCGTTGTAGGCTCGAACGTCGTAGAGCAAATCCGCTGTACGCTTGCTGCTACCGCCGCAGGATCCAAAAACGAGTAGGCCCGTTGCCATTGCTATCGTTGTTGCTAGTGCTCGTATGTTTCGCATTTCTTATTCCCGTTTTTGTTTTTTGTGAACGACTGAAAGTATCGTTTTCAGATCGTCACGCCCGAACTCGCGCGTGACAACGAGCATCAACAAAAAGAAGAGTCCGATGACACACGCTTCGAGCATTGTGCCCAATGCACCCGAGGTGGGCCAGAAACGTCCCAAAGTTATTGCGGCAGCCCCAGAAATCACGACTCGCAGGGCGGTTTTCCATGGAACGGACGCTCCAGTGCTGCGTTTTAGCAGCCAAGCACTGAGAAAAGCGCCCACTAGCATGGCGCCAGCAGAAGCGGCAGCACAAGCGGTGAGCAGTTCTCGGCCTGGTTCAAAGCGCGGAATCACGATCGCGTTGGCGACAACTGCGACAAAGAGCGTAACGACCACGCTGATCAGGGCCGATTTGGTGTCGCCAGAACCGTTGAGAATGGTCCCAGCAATCACAAAGATAGCAAAGGCGACGTTGCCAATGGCCAAAATAGCTAGCGCGGGCGCCCCTTCGTAGGCGTAGTCGGCAGCGTAGGGAATATCGAGCAGATCGAGCGGATTGGCGGCGAATACCACGGCGATCGACGCAGCAAAAATCGTCGAATAACGCATCGTGGTGCCGACGTATCGCCGAGTGGCATCTTTGTCGCTAACAAATGTACTTCGAGAGACCAGAGGAAATATGACGAAGGTAGCGGCAATGATTGCTTGATACGAAAGACGAGCGAGGTTTTGTACGGCGCAATAATATCCCACTTGCGCGTCGGCCGCGTCCGAGGGATTGAGAGTTCCAATCGAACTGGCCATCCACTCGGGCAGAGAGTTTCGGACAAAATCGGATGTAGCCTGCGCGTTGTCCACAAACCATTCGGTGGCGATGCGCTTGAGCAAGAGCTGGTCGGCAACCATGATAAAGTTCATCAGGACCAAGTACAGTGCCACACTGCCAAAGAAGCGCAGCATCGGGCGCAATGGTTCAGCTTGGGTATCTCGCCCGGGGGTACCGACGACAAAGCTGGCGATCAAGATGATGGCACCGACTGCGAGGACCCAACCGCCAATTGCGCCGTAGAGACCAAATCCGGCACTTGCGAAGCCCAAGATACCCGCAGCTCGCAAGGTCGCAAAGCCGACATCGAGTCCAGCTTGTTTGCCAAAAGAGCGTGTTCCGTTGGCTCGTCCGACAAAGACGGCATAGAAGGAGTAGCCGGCAATCACACCGGCGGAGAGCATCAGCGGGCCGGACTTACTCTGATCGTGGAAGAAGTAGGCAAAGAGCGGAGCCATGGCTGCAAAGGAGATGGCAATGGGCAAGCCGACGATGAGATGCATCTTTAGGCCGGCCTTCTGAATGGCTTTGGCCTTGCTCGGATCTTGCGAGGTAAAGCGGGATACCGACTGAATGGTGCCCACGATGATAACGTTGTTAATGGGCGAGACCAGCGAAGAGACTACGCCGTACGCGCCAAAGGTCACATTGGACAAGATGGCTGGCAAGCGAAATTCGATGACCGCGCCGACCACCATAAAATAGAGTTTGGCGGCGGCGATGAAAATCACCCCACGCCCGGCTGAGGTCTCTTTCACGTTCTCTGCCGCCTTCTTGTCACTGCCGTCTACTTCTTCGGACACAGTTCCCTACCCTGCAGACTGAAAGCTCGTGACCCGTGCTCGTCCGGCCAAGTCGCTACGGGTCTCAACATTGACAAACCCCGCACTCGTGGCGATATCTCGGACAGCTTGTCCTTGGTCAAAACCGTGTTCCAAAGCAACCCATCCGTCGCCGAGAAGATTCGTCCGAGCCACCGATACCAATTCTTCGATGAGTTCTAGCCCTGTGGTACCGCCCCAAAGTGCCATTTGGGGCTCACTCAGGACCTCTGGAGACAGCATTTTCATGTCTGCGCTGCTGATGTAGGGCAAGTTGGACACCAATATGGAAAACTTGTCCTCCTGCAATGGCACGCACAGGTGTCCTTGGCGAAACTCGATACGCTCTTGGCACTCGTTGCGCTGGGCATTGCTGCGAGCCACTTGCAGTGCGTCTTCGGACAGGTCTGTCGCCACGAGCTGCCAGTTCTTTCGCTCGTGGGCGATTGCAACACTGACTGCGCCAGAGCCTGTGGCAACCTCTGCAATTCGCACTTCATCTCCAGTCTCGCTCACGCTATCACCGAGTTCCAATACCGCTTGGACTAAGGTCTCGGTGTCCGGCCGTGGTATCAACACTCGCTTGTCGACGGCAAAAGGAAGTGACCAAAATTCTTGTTGCCCGGTTAGGTAGGCGACGGGCTCGCCATCGAGTCGGCGCTGAATTAGCCCTCGATACTTAGTGAGTTCGGCCTCCTGTAGCGGCTTGTCGAAACTTGTGTAGAGAGCTACTCGCGGACAGCCAAGCACATGCGAGAGAAGAATCTGAGCTTCGAGGCGAGCGGAGTCTATCTTCAAACGCTCAAAGCGCCCGGTGGTCCAATCGAGAACCTTGAGGATTGTCCAAACTTCACTCACGCGGGCTGTCTACCACATTCTCAAGCCCGCCCGCGCGGTAGGCTTATGCGCCAGGCTATTGTCAAATATAGATTGGGCTAACAGCCTGTTGCTGTTGAGCAGTCGACAGTGTCACTGAGAAGACCACTGGGACCATTGCCACCGGTATTGCCATCCCGATCCGCTGCGGGAGCATTCGGAGCGCTCTGACCACCGATTCCGCCGTTGCCGCCACTGCCGCCTGTTACTTGGCAATCGTGAGTAACTGTCGAGGAGAAGTTAAATACACCGACAGAGATACCACCAGGGCCCGCGCCGCCACCACCGCCGTGGCCACCATGACCGCCACTGCCACCACCAGATCCAGCTCTACTGTCGCCATCTGCCAACCCACCGTTGCCGCCACCACCACCGCGTTGTCCGTGCCCGCCAGGGCCACCGTTGCCACCAGTGCCTGCGCTACCGTTTTGCAAATCACAACCGGTGGCTGTCAGTACAGAACTGTTGACGGCAAAAATCCCAAAACTTCCGCCGCCGCCAGTGCCACCGCCGCCGCCAGAACTCGCTCGACAACCGCCTGCCCCACCACCGCCACCGCCAGCACCATACGAATCAATGCCATCGTCACAGCCGCCGCTACCACCGCCACCACCGCCGCCGCC
>JAESTW010000387.1 GCA_016763395.1 Kofleriaceae bacterium | reverse complement strand
TGGACAATGAGAGCTGACCTTAGTTCTCGCTCCGCAACATTCGGACAATCGGTGTTGCCATGCGTGCGCCAGACACTAGGGATGAAAGGCCTGCGAGTCCCCAGAAGAGCGCGTAGTAGAGAGCGATCTCTCCAGCAGCAGGATTGCCGCTATTGTTGGCGAGAACCAAGGTGACGGCCGTCTGTGCCCACAGCGCAACACCACCGACAACCAAGCCCAATGCGCCAATGACCATGCGCTTGGCCGACGCGATAACAGCAAGGCTAAGAAAAATTGCCAGAGGAAGCGCGGTAGTAGCAGTTGCCGGGACGATCGGCTGCATCCACGCATACACCAAGAGCAGCGGAATTGCGGCCATGAGCGCAATCATGGTTGTGCGAAGTGAGCGCAGAAGTGGATCAGAAGAGGACCAGAGCGGGCTGGCATCGCGCTCAAAATGCTCACGTTGTGCAGCCCCTAAGAGATTTGCCAAGATTAGAAGCGAGCCAACGATTCCGATGGCCAAGCTCCAAGTGTACTGACTCGGCTCAGCGGCAAAAGGGGCGAGATTGAGACCGGAGCTGAGAATTCCCCCTCCTGCGAGGGCTAGCGAGAGCAAGCGTGCGAGAAAAGAGCTGCGCCAAAGACCAACAATGTTGAGCGCCAACAACCCGACTAGAAAGGTCGCGTACCGAGTATCGGGAAAGAGATCGAAAGCGAAGAGTTTTGTTCCCACCAGGCTGTTGCCGACCATGCCAATCATCAGCGCAAATAGGCTGATTGACAGTCCACGCTGAAGCCGGAGTTTGTCACCGGCGACCGCTGCGATACTCAGTACGGAAATGCTAGCCAAGAGCAGCGTAGTTCCACTTTCAAAGCATCCAGCAGTCGTTCTGCCGAGCCAAGCAGCGTAGCCAGTGAGGATCAGAGCCAAAATTGAGAGCAAAAGAGGCGTGCGAGGGGACTTGAGGAAATTGGGCATAGCTCACTTCCAGTCTATGCCTATTTCTTCTATCGGCCAGGAAATATCTTCCCTGCGCCCTATATATCTCGCTCTTGCAGCCAGCTCCGAAGCCCAGCCAATTTGTCCGGGTTTCGAATGATATGGATCTGCCGGATTTGATGGCAATCAATGTCGACAATTAGCGCCGAATAAAGGTCCTCACCACTTCCGATGATGACCCCAGGTTGCCCGTTGAGAATGACCGGAGTTTGAGCAAGTCCATTTGCAAAGCGCCGGATACCTAACAAAAAGCGCCCAGCATTATCCCGTCCATCGATCGGCACACGAGCAGCACTGACCTTGCCGCCGCCATCGGAACAGACTCGGATGTTTTCTGCGAGCAAAGAGCACAGTGCGGACAAGTCACCGGTGGCGATGGCTTGCTGAAACTGAATTGCAAGCTGCCATTGCTCGTTGGCTCCTGTCGAAAACCTGGATCGCCCAGCATCGATGTGTTTTTTGGCTCTCTTAAATAGCAGCCGACAATTGTCTTCTTCTTTCTCTACAATCTCGGCAATCGCTTCGTATTCGAATTCAAATACTTCGCGGAGTAAAAAGACTGCTCGCTCTGTTGGACTAAGACGCTCTAGCAGCACCAAGAACGCCATGGAAACAGACTCTGAGACAGTGCCAGCCTCCGCTGTGATCAGCGTTTGTCCGACAACTGGCTCGGGCAACCAAGGGCCGACATAGTCTTCCCGCAGTGACTTTCGCTTTCGCAATCGATCAATACTCGCTCGGACGGTCATGGTATTGAGATAACTCTCGGCGTTCGCTACGGCGGAACTCTCTACTGTGCGCCACCTCAAGTAGGTATCCTGTACCACGTCCTCCGCTTCGTATGCTGCACCGAGCATTCGATAGGCGATCGCGAAGAGGTGCTCGCGATAGTTTTGGAAAAGCTCCACGCTGGCCATATGGCTATAGTACTCGAATTAGCTCGGACACGACAAGGCGGCCGGCATAGGGCAAAAACTGCCTTCCGAGTAATCATCGCTGCCAATCGCCATTGCGTGATTGAAGCGGGCTCGGTAATTCTCCCATGCGATACACGACATCAATTCCAATAGCTCGTTCTGACTATAGTGAGTCTGCAATTGCGCAAACAACTCATCATCGACACGTACAGGCAATGCGGTCATTTGATCTCCCAATTTCAGGGCGAGCTTCTCTCTCTCATCGAATTGAGGTGCACGTGCATAGTCTGGAAGTGCCAGAAGCTTGCTCTCTGCAATTCCGTTCTCTCTGCCAACGGCAGTTCCAATATCAATTCAAAAGGGGCAACCGATAAGCGTTGCCACCCGGATTTGCACCAAGTCTTTTAGACTTGCAGGCAAATGACGTGCTTTGGCTTGCGCTTGCTCCATTAAAACTAGGCCACGAAACACTTGAGAGTGGCTGCTGAGCGTTTTCATTGAAGTGGGGACAGAGCCCAACCTGCGACGAGTAATCCAAAACACCAGCCTAGTAAAGAGTCCTGTGGCTGGCGAGATAGCAAAGCGTTGAGTTTTTGTAGTCACACATTATAGACGAATCTCAAGTTCTCCTGTGTGACACATCGGAGAAAGTAGTTTCGAATTCTCATGCAACATTACCCCCCACCTAGCTCCGGACTAATACTACGACATTCAACAGCTTTGCCGCTTTTTGCCACTACTGGCAGCACAGCCCACACAAACGCCATTTTTGTACTAAATCAATCTAGTCCGGCATGACAGTTCTTCTCATTGGTCCGTGTGACATGAGTGACGTCCAGACCTCTGTCCGTCAATTCACCACTGACAAGGAAAACCAATGACCACCCGTATACCAACGTTCCGCTTTTTGCCAGCAATTACCATCGTGGCCTTACTTGCCACAGCTTGTGGTAGCTCGTACACCATCCTCGATCGATCCTCTCTAGAGGTCTCCCCCAATTCCCGGATTTCGGCTAAGAACCTGGTACCCCGAGCAGCTGAGTTTCCCGATGTTGTTGACCAGCTAGCGATCGCGCAGGAAGTGTATCAACAGCAACTCTTGCTACTCAAAGAGCGAAGAAACAAGTTGCGGGGTCGGAAACGCACTCTCAGTGCAATTTCCTTTGGAACCTTTGCCGCAACATCGGTGGGTATTGGAGCCTCTGCTATCTTGAGTAGTGAGGCTGATGCTCCGGACAATCTAAAGACTGCTGGCCTTGTATCTTTGGCCGGTCTTGCACTGGGAACCGTTTTTCAAATTGCGAGTTTCATGCAAGAAGACAGTAGCTCTGTCGACGCAAAGGTACGTCACCTTGAGTTACTCTACGACACTATGATTGAACGCCTTAGGCAACTCACCTACAGACGGGACGCGACTTCAGCTGATAACTTGCCAACCTCACATGCAGGTGCCGACATGGCGACCGCTATCGAATCCTTCATCACCCAAGCACTAGCGATCAATATCAAAGGATAATGATGAGACGATTAGTAGCAGCAGGAATCGCGGTGACTCTTCTCGGACAAAGCGGTGATGCCCGGGCGGACGAGCACAACCCAACAAATATTGACTGGAAGGTGGACGGGATAATATCAGGAAGCGCTTTTGCGGGAATCTTTCTGATGATGCTCTTGCCAGTAGACCGCTCCAATCGCTGGCAAGGCGAGATTTTTGGTTCGCTGGACGAGCCCGTTAAGGACAATTTTTCTCGCACAGCGGCGCACCTAAGTGACGGTCTTGTGACCACGGTAGTAGCCGCGCCACTACTCTTGAAGTTTGCCGATGGTGTGGACGAGAACGATGCTCGCTTTGCACTCGTGTACGGAGAGACCTTAGGGCTGAGCCTGCTGGCCAACTCGATTGCCAAATACACCGTGCAACGTCCGAGACCCTACGTCTACAATCGCGACCCACAAGTTCGTGAGTATAGAGAGGATGCAGGAGACGACGCCTACGTCTCCTTCTATTCCGGACATGCCAGTATGTCATTCTCCGCGGCAATTGCCGGTTCGTATCTCTATGCCTTGGAGTCGGACAATGAGAATGCCAAAGCGGCGATTTGGGGAGTGGAGTTGGGCTTGGCAACCGCAACCTCGCTGCTTAGAGTGCGAGCGGGAAAGCACTTCTATTCGGACATTCTAGTCGGTGCCGCTGCCGGCAGTGCCATTGGCCTTCTAGTACCCGCTCTACATACCAACGGCGGAATCTATCGTCCCTCTGGCAAGGAGTGGGCAGCTATGGCCGCCGGCATTGGAATCGGCGGACTCTTTGGACAGTTTTTCCCCACTGGTAGCGAGAGTGAAAGCGGACAAAACCGTGGTGCATTGCAGTCGGTGAAACTCGCC
>JAESTW010000035.1 GCA_016763395.1 Kofleriaceae bacterium | reverse complement strand
GGGGCAGCCAAGCTCGATGAACGAGATCTAAAGCTAGTTCTCGGATTAAACCTAACACTCGGTGATCTCGAAGAGAGTGGGCTAACTCTGCAGGGGGGAGTTCAATTCGATCCACTCGGTGGAAATTCGCCGATTGCTTTCAGTACCAAGGTCATTGCCAGAATCGGTGAAGTGTTGGGCTCACTCTACAGCCCTCGTTTTACACTTCTGGACATTCCTGGCTTCGGTAGCTTTACCCTCGATGGAGATGGCCCAAACGGTCACGCAGGTGACTTCGACGATGGTGTGTACGCTGGTTTCAACCTACGAGACAGTGAGTTCCAGGGGGCAGGGCGCTTGGTGTATACCAATACTTCCAACGAGAGCAGCGATGTTGCGCAGGTGCAAGTGCAGTATCGGTGCCCAAGCGGAATCTCTTGCACTGATGGAAATGGTCACAAGCTCGATGCATCGGGTGAGATCGATCTTCACGCCCCAGTGGGTAGTTTGGGGGAAATAAGGCTGAGCGGCAACGCGAGTTACAAAAGCAGCGCACAGGAAATTCGCATAGCCGGAGAGTTGCAAGCATTCGGACAAACGATGAGTTCATCGGAGATAGTAGTGAATCAAAGTGGTATCCATTTTCAGTCCAATATTGCGCCAGGAGCGCTAGTCGGACTGAATTTAGGTAGTCAGAATTTGACAATGGAATATCAATACCAACCTGCTCGGATCTGTGGCAGTGGAACAGGTCTTCTGCGAATTCCCGGGACCACTACGAATTTCTCTAGCGCCACACAGGTTTGCTTCGGTTCTTCCCCTAGTCTAAATATTGATGGCAACATTAGCTCTCTTAGACTGGGGGGAATCGACGTAAACGATGTCAGTATTGGCTATAGTAACGGGCGTTTGGAGTTGAGCGGACAAGTTGTCATCTCAGGAGTCTTCAGCGGAACAGTAGGTGGTTGGTACCGTAGCCCCAGCGACTTTTTACTCACGGCAACGAGTAACGTTAGGTTGGGAGGGTTTTCCATGAGCAACGCCGCCCTGACACTTTCTCCCAGTGGGTTCAAAGCGAATGGAAACGTTGATATAAAGGTTGCTCAGATTAACGCGAATGTTGCAGTGAGTCGCTATGGTGATTTCTCGATGTCCGGTGATGCCGCGATGAGTTTTTCAGGGCATAGCGTCGCCAATGGTCACTACAACTTGAATCGCTATGGACTCACCGTGAGCGGCACAGCAAATGTGATGGGTAATTCCTGGGGCTTGTCCGGGTCGGTTTACTCGGACGGAGCCTACTACTTCTCCGCCAATCAGAATCTTGCGATCCAAGGATTCAGTATGTCCAGCGCGCAAGTCTCTCTTGCCCGCTACACTTCGGCGCACCCTCGACAAAGCGGACAACCGTACTCTGGATTGCGAGCTGCCGGGACATTGACGCTGCCCTACGGCAATAGCGCCTCCTTGAGTTTTAACCTGTCCACCAATGGGAACTACTCGGCTAACTCCTATCAGAGTTTTACTCTCAAAGGCTGGGGACTAACAAGTGGCCGCATTCGGCTCACCCAGGACAGCTTAACCGTACGAGGAACGATGGCGATCCCAGGTGGCTCGATACTCGTGGACACTAGACTGTATTCCAATGGATATTTCTCCCTCACAGCCAAGCCAAGTCTCAACATTAGAGGATTCGGTCTCACAAACGGTTTCATCCGATTTAAGAGTTCAAACGGACTGTATATCCAAGGCAAGGTAAGGATGGGTACTTCACGCTATCTCGTCTCTGGAGCAATACAATCGCTGAATTCCTTCGAGGTGTGTACCAGTGCGTCGAGTGTAAGTCCGACGACTCCTTCCTGGCTCCCTAAGTTGACCGGCAATTTTTGTCTTAAGAACTACGGTAGTGGTGCCCGGCTTACCGGACAGGGTACTGTCCGGTTTCATAGTCGAACATTCGATTCAGATTTTAGAATGTCGACAACCGGAGGTATAGAGTATCTATATGTAAGTGAACTGCCGAATCCATTTACACTATTTGGCGCGAGTGTCGGTGGTAGAACAAAGTTCAAGGTCGAAAACAATGTGCTCAAGTATTTCCGTTGGTCAGGTAGGCTCTATGTTCCATGGCCATGGGGAGGTACCTTCCTAAACATTTACAAGACAGTGGGACTTAGCCGATTTAAACTCTGCCCTTCTGACTTTGTCTCATCTACTCCGTCACAGTTCTCGAATGCATGCGCCTACCTGTACTTCTAATTGGGGGTTCCTCAAGTTGTCCGGGTGGGCTCAGTTGAGTCGTTTTCCGCTAGAGCGCCTCCGAGAAGAGTCGCCCAAACTCCAGAGGTGTCGGACGGTCGCCCGGCTTGTGGGCCGTGGCGGCTCGCATGAGCTTGGCAATAGCAGCAGGATAGCTCTTGAGCCGCTCTGCATCCTCGAATGGGTTACGTTTCATGTGCGCAATGATGCGATCGCGATTGTTGTCAATTTCATCGAAGAAAGCTCGTCCGGTGGTCACGTTGTAGATCGTGGCCGCAAGCGCGTAAATATCCGCCCTCGGATCGAGATGTACTGGATCTAAGACTTGCTCTGGCGCTATATATCCTGCTGTTCCGGCTACGAAGCGTCCGGCAGCGTCGTCGGACACGTTTATGGCTCGCACCATTCCGAAGTCGATCACAACTGTTGCAAGCGGGGGCGTAATCGCAGGATCTCTGTGTTTCGCAGGGTCAAACCTCTCGCCACTAGCCAAGGGTAAGCGCAACCAGAGATTGGCCGGCTTGATGTCCCGGTGTACCAGCCCAGCACCGTGTAATCCTACCAGTCCGGCGCAGGTGCCAAGAACAACTTGGCGAAGCTCGAAGAGGGTCATCTTGCGCGCAACGGAATACTCCTTTAGATCGGCGCCAATCAAGTACTCTAGAACGAGAAAGGGTACATCGCCGGAAACGCCTCGATCGATGATGTTGGCCACGTTCGGATGGTAGATGCCGGCCAGCGCCGCAGCTTCTTCAACAAAGGAGGCCAAGATGCCGGCGCTTTCCACTTCATTGGCATTGGTAAGCGCGTCAGCCTTCGGAATTTTGAGGACAAACATGCGGTCTGCCCCGGGCTTTCGGACAAGCCAAACCGATCCGACTCCGCCCTCACCAATTCGCTTAATGAGTTCGTATCCCTCGATCGTTTTGGGCTCCTTCTTGCGCATTTGAGGCGGAGGGGGAGGCGTTCTACGAATCGCCGCCTGTACGGCCGACTCGAGAAGTGCGGAGGTAATGGGGCCGAGCGAGGCCAACCAGACGTCCAGCATGGATAGGTCTCGAGTACGAATGGCTCGGGCCATAAGTCCGGCACGGCGGGGCGCGTTTTCAGTACTATTCCTAGTCAACGAGTCTTCCAGGGTGGCGACCTCGACGGGGTGCAGGGCCTTAACAGGGTCGGCCAATGCTGCTTGCAGTCGGTCGCCTGCAAGTACCAAATCCATGCACATCGATTCGAGCTCCGCGCCCTTGCCACTAGCGTTTCCAAAACGTTTAAGACCGTCGGACAGACTGGAGAGAGCGTGTGCAAGCTCCGTATCTTGGGACTGTAGCGACTCGAAAACCGCGGCCGAGGATACGCCCCAGGCTCCGTCCGCATCCCCAGCGGACATCGAGTTGCGCAGGGCTTGGGCCTGCTCGCAACAATGTTTGAGCGCGCTATCTTCCATCATCGGCAGCGCATTGGCTAGCTTCTCCAACATAGCGGGTCTATCGATAACCAGCGCCCACCACGCAGCAAAGGGGCCGTGCCAGGCAATGTCGTCGCCCTCGCCCAATGTCGTTCCACGAGTAGTGTCGACCAGCCGCCAAAAGATCGTACTTACGGCCAACTC
>JAESTW010000386.1 GCA_016763395.1 Kofleriaceae bacterium | reverse complement strand
CTCTACCGAATATTACCTAGTTGGGCTATTAGGCGATTTCGCCAATGGCCGGATATCCGACAAGCCGATGGGGCTGCGTCTGGTCAGCCCTGAAGATTCCGCATCTCGGGTGAATTCACTCAAGGAAATTGGCGATACGTCACTCTATGTAGCTGGATTCTTTGCAGAGAGCATCGGCCGCAAGCTAGTAGATGTCGACTATTACATGGGCATGGGTGGCGCCGCGTATCGCGAACTAGCATCGCGTATGGACAACTCCAGCGTTGCAGAGGTTTACGCAGAACTCGCATCACGCTTCCCAGCCTTCGTCGACGTTCTGACGCGGATTCGCAGTCAAGTGAACTTCGGTGGGCAAGACATCGTAGCGCTCTACAAAGAGTGGGAGCGCACCAAGGCAGATTGGATTGAAGAGCGCCTGTCAAAAATGGGAGTGCTGGTAAGCGCGCCCCGTGAGGGAGAAGGATACCCGCAGTAGTGATAGGCAAGCTGCAGCGGGGCTTAGAAGAACTCTATCGACTCGAGCCAGAGTTGCCTGTTGGTAATTTTCTGGTCACCGAGGAGGCGCGAGATGCAGCGGGTGTGGCCCGCTCTCCGAGGGAACAGCTGCTGGTGTCCGAGGATAGTGAGGGGCTGTCGATCGGTCTGTATTTTGACGCCGAGGTTTTGCAGTCGGCGTCCGGCCAAGACCCAGCGCAACTGATGCGCGGGCAGGGATTCGGTGATTTTCTTATGCTTGTCGAGGGAGTAAGTCACTTTGTCTACTTGGCATTTCGGGCCACTGCCAACCGCAGCCTGAGCGCTTTGGAGTTGGAGCTGCAAGCCGAGGTGGACAAGTACGTCACGTGTTTACTCAGCGGAGACCATAGTGGTGCTCGCTCTCAAACTCTTCGGCAGCGTTTGTTTTGCCAAGTCGAGTATGACGACGATCTAGATCCGCAGGAGCAAGATCGCTATCGAGTGGCCAACAACAACGCGCTGACCTACTCCAAATCGCTAGAACGCAGATTTGTCCGAAGCGGTAGCATTGGCGAAATGCTGATCGAATTGCGACGCTTTTACCGGATGAGCTTGCAGTCGAAGATGCACCATATTCGACAAGCGGCCTAGCGCTTCTGGAGAAGGTTGTAGAACACTTCGCAATCAGGATGCCATGATTCATGATGTGTGGTCAGTCCGGCCAAGAACCGGGATCGGGCGGCGCTGGGGGGAGTATAGTATCGATCGCTGGTATCAACTGCGGCGCCCGACTTGAACGTTCTTCGGGATCTGGCATTGATGAGGTGATAGCAGCGCCCAGGAGCGCCATCACAATCAGTCCAACGCCGATGACCGTTACAACTGAGTCTAGGCCACCTTTATCGCTTTGGGATGTCGATACCGAAGCCACGGCGAGTACTCCAATTCCGCCTATTGTGCCATTGATGACATTGGCGGGTAACTTGGTGTCTCGGTATCCGATGCAACCGGCGAGGAAGACACAGAGAGTTGCTACAGCTGCTCGACTCGACATAGATCGCACTAGTTCTCGATTCATCGCCACTGATACAGCAAATAGAATACCAAGTGCCACTGCCGTATTGAGGCCGTAATCGATAATGACTCGGTTTGCACGTTTTCTCGATTGCCGTAAAACCGGACAAAAATGTCGGGCTTGCAGGCCCACTGCAATTGTCAGTCAAAGCCAAATCGGCAAACAAATTTCGTGTCGATTTCTGTTGCACAACCATTTGGTTGAATGTATATTCAACTCAATGGTTGACAATACTCCAGCAGAAGACGACCCGGTACTCGATCGGGTGTTTCACGCACTCGCAGATCCTTCGCGGCGCCGCATTGTCGGCTTGCTTCGCGAAACCAGCGAATTGCGCGTCAGCGATATCGCATCCGCCTTCGAGATGAGCCTCAACGGAGTCTCTAAACATCTCAAAGTACTGGAAGCCGCCGAGCTGATTTGTCGCCGCGTGCAAGGCCGGACGCACTACTTGCGTGTGAACTGGCAAGCGCTGCAACCCGCGTACGAGTTTCTCCATTTTTACCAACACTTTTGGACCCAGCGACTCGATGGCCTTGTCGAGTACGCAGAACAACAAAGCAAACGAAAGAAAAAGACCCCATGACAACATTTGACCTAACTATCACCAAGACAATCTCGGCCTCTCCGCAAACGGTGTTTGACGCTTGGCTCAGCCCTAAAGCGCTGGCGACATTTATGACTCCCGCAGAGGGCATGAGCGTTAGCAAGGCCGAGTCGGACGCCAGTATCGGCGGAAAATATCTGATTGTAATGAAAGCAGGGGAGCAGGAACTTCCGCACACCGGAGTGTACAAAGAAATTGAGAAATATTCTAAGCTAGTTTTTACTTGGAACAACCCCTTCAATGAAGTGGAGAGCTTGGTGACACTTACCTTCGCTGAATGCGGTGATGGAGAAACTGAACTTACTTTGCATCACGAAGGCTTCGCCAGCGAAGAATCGAGAAACAATCACAATGGAGGATGGACGACGATTACCGATACGCTAGAAACGAAACTCGCGTCTTAGAGCGTTGTTTCTCTGAAATTGTTTTTGGTAGGCTCGTAAGAGCAGGCCGCGTGAATACTCTCGGACAAGGATAGTCTCTATCCCGAGATACGCTGTTCCAGCGCGCTTAGTGTGACAGACTTATTGTTAGTGTCTTTGGGACACCTAGTATGGTAGGCTGCTGTCATGATATCGAAAGGAAACAAAGCAGGACTTCAACGAGCGTTGAATTCTCTTGTCGGTTTGTCTGTTGGAGACGCTCTGGGCGAGCGCTATTTCGGTCCTCCAGACTCGGTTCTTCGGCGAATCGAGGGGCGTGAGCTGCCTGCCAAGTCTGGCTGGAGATATACAGATGACACTGAGATGGCTCTATCGGTCTACGCAATGCTCAGAGAGTTGGGCGAAATTGACCAGGACTCACTGGCACAGCTTTTTGCCGTGAATATGCAGGATGGGCGGGGCTACGGACCAGGCGCTTTTAAAATTCTGTGGGCAATTCAACGGGGAGAAGCGTGGCCTCATTTGTCCTACGGCGCTTTCGGCGGAACCGGGTCGTATGGAAATGGAGCGGCCATGCGAGTTGCTCCCTTGGGAGCCTATTTCGCCGATGATCTTGAGCGTTGTGTTCAACAAGCGCGGCTGCAAGCCGAAGTAACCCATACCCATCAGGAAGGAATCGATGGCAGCATTGCAATCGCTGTTGCGACCGCATTAGTGTGGCGGGACGAAGAATCGTTGCACTCTGCTAGTGGTTTTCTAAGCGCACTGATCGACCTTCTGCCCGCTGGGAAAATCCGGGATGAAATTGTCCGAGCGTCCGAGATTCCTGAGGATGTCTCTGCCATGGCCGCTGCATCCGTGTTGGGAAATGGTTCCAAGATAAGTGCTGCGGACACAGTGCCAATCTGTGTTTGGATTGTGTCAAGACGTCGAGGCGACTACCGGGAAGCATTCTGGGAAACAGTAGCTCTACTAGGAGATAGGGATACCACTTGTGCAATCGTTGGCGGTATCTTGTCCGTACGTGCAGAGGTACCTACGGAGTGGGTTGCCGCCCGAGAGCCATTTCCTGACTGGCTCACGGCGTAAGCGTAATATTGTCGATAAGTCGAGTTTGTCCGAAGCGCACAGCGACTGCCATGAGCGCCGGGCTCTCAAGCGTCGAGACCTTGGCCAGAGTGCAGGCGTCGCGAATTTCGATGTAGTCGATCTTAGCCAGCGGCGAGGCTGCAATGACCGCTCGAGCTGCCGAAACTAGGGTTTCCGCGTCTCGGACGCCGCTGTCGAATCTCTCGTTGGCGCCGAAAAGGCCTCGAGCAGGCTGCGGGCCTGCTTGCGCTCGCTAGGGCTAAGCCGGACGTTGCGCGAGGACATGGCGAGACCGTCTTCTTCTCGAACAATCGGACATCCAATAATCTCGATGTCGAAGTTGAGGTCGATTACAAGCTGCTTGAGGATCGCCAGTTGTTGCGCGTCCTTTTGTCCGAATACCGCAACCTGGGGCTGGCACAGGTTGAACAGCTTTGTGACGACGGTAGCAACGCCGGCAAAGTGAATTGGGCGAGACTCTCCACACATCGGAGCTGCCAGTTTTTTTAGTGAGATTGACGTCTGGAAATTGTCCGGGTACAGCTCTGTAGCGTCCGGACAAAATACAATGTCGACACCACAGGACTTTGCCTTGGCAAGATCACCTTCTTCGTCCCGTGGATACAGATCGAGATCCTCACCGGGAGCAAACTGGGTGGGATTGACAAATAGGCTCATAATGAGGATGTCCGCCCGGCCGCGAGCCTCTCGCAAGAGACTCAAATGACCGTCGTGGAGGTAGCCCATGGTCGGAACGAGGGCGATACGCTTGCCCTCAGCTTGCAACGAGGCGACTTTCGCCCGTATCTCTACAAGCTGTCGGATGACTTGCATTATCTCAGTCCTTGTCGACAGAAGAATACATCGCGCCGTCTTCACCTGCCGGATTCTTGGCATCCTTGGCATCCTTGGCATCCTTGGCATCCAACGGACCTGGGCCACAGCCGCCCGCCAAGGCGATAGCAGAGACGGTGGCATTCGCAGTCTTCGGTCGCGATGCTTTGTCCATGAAGAAGCTCTCTTGCTCAGAGGGAAATGCGCCACTCTTTACGTCCGCGCTGTACGAGTCTACTGCTGTTCGAATACGAGTCGATAGCTGCTCGTATGTTCGGACAAAACGGGGTTTGAAGCCGTCGTTCATTCCCAGCATATCGTAGATGACCAGGACTTGTCCGTCGCAGTTGGGGCCAGCGCCGATTCCGATCGTTGGAATAGCGAGGGCTTCACTAATTGTCTTGGCGATGCTGGTCGGGATGCCTTCGAGAACAATGGAGTACGCACCAGCCGCTTGCAGTGTTAGAGCATCTTCTAGGAGCTTTTCTGCTGCTCCGTCTTCTCGCCCTTGTATTTTGAATCCGCCCATTTGGTGTACGCTTTGTGGCGTGAGGCCGATGTGTCCCATGACGGGAATACCCGCGGCGACTAGTTTCTGGACCAGCTCAGCATGTTGCGCTCCGCCTTCGAGCTTTACCGCGTGTGCTCCGCCTTCTTTAATTAGGCGTCCGGCGTTGTCGATAGCGTCAGCGATAGAGGCCTGATAGGACATGAAGGGCATGTCACCGACGATGTGTGCCCGGCGCGTGCCTCTGGCAACTGCGCGGCAGTGGTAAATCATCTCGTCCAAGGTGACGGGCAGGGTTGTTGCGTGGCCTTGCACGACCATGCCTAGCGAATCGCCAATGAGCAGAACATCGATCTGGCTCTCGTCTAGGAGTAGGGCGAAGGTGGCGTCGTACGCGGTGAGCATGGTGATCTTCTCACCTTGCTCTTTCATCTGTTGCAAGGTGTGGATGGTGACTTTCTTGGTCTTCATTCCGCCCTCTTTTCTATGGGGTTGTTGGGTGCGCTTACAAGATCCCAGTCAATTCTGATCTAGGCCTTTGCGCAGTCTTACACTCGTTTATACAGAGGAGTGGCCGCTGGCTACACCAATTTCGTCATCAAAAACAATAAATAACGTAGTTACAGCTAGTTGGGTGAGTGCAGGAGTAGGAAGTCTACGTTGGCGTGGCTCCCAATTGTAAGCGATCCCTTGCCAATGCGGATTTCTCGGGCTGCCTTCTCAAGGCATTGAAGTGTCGTTTTTTGTTCAGCCTCAGTAACTTCATGAAAGCGCTCAATCCCTGCTCGGGCTTTCACTTCTACCTGCTTTCCAGTGACCAGAAAGGTTAGCTGAAGCTTCGCCAGTAGCAGAGGGTGAGGCTTCAAGCATCGCTCGAACGCGGGATTTTGGGCGTTAATGCTGGCAGTAATTTGTTCCCGCTTGTATCGAAATTGAACTGCCCCTCGGAGATCCAGCGCATCTCCGAGTTTTCCCCGTTTCGCGGATCGCAGATGTGCGTGAACTCGCGAGCGCCAGGGGCTTTGGGGCGCGAGTTTGAGGTAGAGCCTAAAATGGTACAGAGATTCTTTGATTCGTCCCGCAGCGGCGTTGGCCAAGCCCAGGGTGTAATGTTCATCTTCCACGGGGGCAAAGCGCTTGTCCGAGGCGTGCAGCACCCGGAGTTGCGAGTCCCGGGCGACTAGCCGAGCTAAAAGCGCTCGAGACTCTGTGATTCGCTCGGCTCTGTCGAGGGCAACTGCGAGGGCGAAGTTGGCTTCTTTATTTACACTTCGGTTGGCTGCGTGTTGCAGGGAATCAATCGCCTGATTGAGGTGTCCGAGTGCCATCAGCGCCTCTCCCAAGAGGTATTCGATTTTTATCGAACCAGTAGAAGTGGACAGAATACGTTTGAAGTTTGTGATCGCAGACTCGTAGTTACCCGAATAGTGGTGGCACTTCGCTAAGGCGAAGTCGATGGAGGTATCTCGATGTTTGCCCGGCTTGTAGTTGGGATCGAGTTCTTCTACGTGGCTGAGCGCAGCTGCACATTCTTGCCATTGTTCATTTTCTTGCAGATACATTCCTTGCCAATAGTACGCAGCAGGGTTGTCCGGTTTTCCTTTGGCCGCTGTTGCGAGTTCTTTGAGAGCCAGACTGCGCTGATCATCTCCGCCGGCATTCCACAAGGCTCGGGCGTGTTTAATCAGCGTATCGTAGTCCGCGTTTTCGCCGAGAATCACTTGCTCCCACAGTTCACTGTAGTTCTCACTCACGTCATCGTAATCCACAGGCTGGGCATGGTTCCACGATTGCGCATCGGCATCGGGGACGACCAGGAGTGTCGCGAGCACGACGGTTGCGAGTGCGGATATAACAAAAGAGGGCTTTGCGGCTAGATTCACTATCGTCCTCCCCGGCGGGGTGTCCGGGTTGTCCGGGGGGGAATGGGTAGTCTAGAGCCACCCAGCATTCGAATGTTGGCACGAGCTTTGTCCGCGTACATAGAGTTGGGCACCAGCTCCAAAAACTTACGATAGGCGATGACCGCCATCCTGGGGCTTCCCAAACCTTCGGCGCGAATTGCGAGGTAGTAGTAGACCTCGCCATTGGGGATGAAAAAGGTGCCGCGCTGGAGGAGTGAGTTGCCAACGTCGCCACGGGCGTAGAGCGCCGCGACTTGCCGAGCCCGGGTGTTTTGTCCGTCTCGATCTAGAGCGACCGCGAGGCCTTAGCCCGTGGAGGAACTGCTACTAAAGGCCAGTGCTTGTTCGTAGCCCGCAATCGATTCGGGCAGGCGTCCGAGCATCATCAATAGCTCTGCGCGATTGCCATGGGTTCGAGCGGCACTGCGTTGGTGCAGCGGACTGGATACGTCAATCGTCGCCAGGTGGCGGTCGTAGTCGTCAACTCCAGCGATAAGATTGGCTTTGCCTCCCAGCTTTGTCCGAGCAATGGCGCGGCCGAACCACACGGACTCCAAGCGAGCATCCAATGGGGACTTCTTCTCAAAGAGGTTGTAGTGTTCGATTTCCCGCCGCAAGAGGTGCGCCGGGGATGAGTTGTTGTGAAACGTCAAGTAGGCATGGGTTAGCGCGGCGATACGATAATGCGGATCTCCTTGTGTGGGATCGCTCTCGGCTGCCTTGAGGTATGCGTCAGTTGCCAAGGAGGTCAGGGCAATCGCCCGTATCTTCTCACTGGGCCAGTGTTTCGATGCACCTTCTGAGAGCGCATCGCCCTGTTTCATAAATGCGTCATAGGGCGAGGTGGCCGCCGACTCGAGCCAGCGCTCCTCGGCCTGTACGGAGCTTGAGCCAGTGCTAAGGGCGAGCGCGACGAGTATCGCTGTGCCGAGGAACCTGGGGCTGGGGAAGAGTCGTTTCATGGGTTGGAAGTACTGAAAGTGTAGCAGTGTTTTCTCTCGGGCAAGGAGATTCGAGGACCTTGCGCAAGATTCTAAACTGCGGGTTTACATTGCAGCTGTGGCGTTGCTTGATTAACATCCATGGGATATGCGCAAACTCGAATACCAATTGCGAACCCTGGCTCTATTTGCCTCCATTTTGGCGATGACGGCCTGTGGTGACTCCAGTGTTGGAGGAAATTTAGACGGCGGCACGGTTGACGCGTCGTCCGATCGCGATGCGGTGGTTGCGGTAGTTTGTGAGCCATTGTGTGAGAGTGGAACTACTTGCGTGGATGGTAGCTGTTGCACAGACACTCAGGTTTGCGGCGATTCGTGTTGCGGAACCGGAGCCGTTTGCTCCTTTGGCCAATGTCTACAACCAGGGGCAGACTGCCTAGACGCCAGTGAGTGCTCGGACAACGAGTATTGCGAACTTACCTTGGGAGACGAACCTGGCGAAGTTCCGGCTATGTGTGTCGGAGGTACGGCTCCCAATCCAGGAAGGTGCCTACCGCGTCCGCCGATTTGTCCGGATGGTGAGGTTCCCGACGATCCGACCAGCTGCCTAGTGTCTTGTGAATATCGGCCGCCTGCATCGGCGTTTATGCCCGAACTCAAATACTCGTGGGGCAGTCCGACCGCGCCCAACAATCGAGACAGCATCATGATGACGCCGATCGTAATTCAGTTAGATGACGACAACTGCGACGGTGTAGTAAATCAACGAGACATTCCCGAGATTGTCTTTATGACCTTTACTGGCGGACAGTACCGGCAAAACGGTACCTTGCACGCGATATCCGTTGTGGAGGGCATTGTGGTTGACAAGTGGTCAGTTACCAATGCAACCAATCATCCCGGACTGAGTATCGCTGGCGGGAATATCGATGGCATTCCTGGCAACGAGGTTGTGGTGTGTACTAGCGACGGTCGTGTACGGGCGTATGACGCCAGTGGAAATGAACTCTGGCTCAGTGAGGCGGGCGTATGTGGGATGATTTCACTTGCGGACATCGATCAAAATGGCACGACAGAAGTGATTGCCGGAAATCGGGTGTTTGCTGGCGCCACTGGGACAACGGTATTGACCATTCCCATGGGCGGACGCTTTATCGCGGCCGATGTTACGGGCAACGGTATACTCGACTTGGTCGGGCCACGTGGAGTCGTCGACTTTGGCGGAAACCTGCTCGTAGACTACGTGCTCTCGGACGGCAGCGCTGCCGATGGCGATATTGCGATTGCAGATTTGGACAACGATGGCATCCCTGAAATTGCGCTCATCGACAGTAGCAAGCATATGCTGCATATTTGGCACATGGACTCCGCCGCGCCCAATGGCTATACTCGTGTCCGAGATTTTCTGGATATTAACGGCACAATCGATCCGAGTCGTTGTCCCAGTGGTTCTGCCGGGCGGACCCGTGGTGGCGGTCCCCCAACGATTGCGGACGCCAACGGAGATGGCTTCCCGGATATCGCCTTGGCTGGTGGTGTGGGATACACTGTCTTTGATGGACAGAAGCTAGTGGATGCATCCGTGGCCAATAGCGACACGATTTTGTGGGCGAAAGAAACCCAAGACTGTTCGTCTGCACGAACCGGAAGCTCGGTGTTTGACTTCAATGGTGATGGTAGTGCGGAGATTGCCTATGGTGATGAGACCCACCTTAGAGTGTACGACGGGCAGACGGGTGCCACATTGTTTGAGACTTGCAATACCAACGGTACTCTGCAGGAGTATCCGGTGATAGCGGATGTGGATAATGATGGCCGAGCTGACTTGGTGGTGATTTCCAATTCCTACAGCAGCTTTAACTGCGAGGGAGTGAAAACCGCTGGTGTGCGCATCTTCGGCAGCATGCAAGATGACTGGGTTCGGACACGCCGAGTGTGGAATCAGCACGCGTATCACGTAACGAATGTCGAAGAGAGTGGTGAGATTCCTCGAGTGGAAGCGGCGAACTATCTCAACCCCAAGCTCAATAACTTTCGCCTCAACGTACAACCAGAAGGGGAGTTCTCAGCACCGGACTTGCGAGTTGAGATACTTCCGAGCTGTGCCGCCAATTCGAGCTTTGTTGTCCGGGTGCGAAACTTCGGCGAAACAGCGGCACCCGCGGGTATTCCCGTAACCGCCTATGTGAGGGAAAATGGCATGGCGCCAGTACTGCTCCCAGGTGGCCCTTATGTAACAACACGGCCCCTCTATCCAGCGGAAGCGGAAGACATTGAGGTGATTCCCGCGTCGGCACTTCCTGCGGATGCCACCGTCCGAGCCGTGGTTGACGAGAATCCGAATCACGCGTGGCAGGAGTGCAATCTCGACAACAATAGCTCAGAGGAAGTCTTAGTGGGCTGCCAGATTGACTGACCAAGGCTCGCGCCAAACTGGAAGAAATTGCCAATCAAAAGGCTGTTGCCCAAAGTCGAAGCGACAACGTAGTTACTTGCCACAGATAACGTAGGCCCAATGGACGAGCTGTGCGTAGGGTAGAGCGTGCAGCACTTCCAATTCCTGATATTTTCCTCCTTTGCTTTCTTATTCAGCAGTGGAATTTGCAGAGCTGAGGAGAGAACACCGCGCCCGAGTTATGCCAATACCGTCGCAGAGTTACATGAGAGCCGGGTGGCTCTGCGCTCTAGTTTGAAAACCAGTTCTAAGGCCAATTCCAGGGCCAAGATACAAAACGCTGCGGAAGCAGAACTTATTTCATCGTTCGAGACATTGTCTCACTACTGGCTCGGAACCACATGGGCTCTCGGCGCGCCGCAGACCTCGGTTCCGCAGATCGGCAAGGTGAACTGTGGGACCTTCGTAGGCAATGTACTTCG
>JAESTW010000385.1 GCA_016763395.1 Kofleriaceae bacterium | reverse complement strand
GCGGGCCTTGGTCGGATCCCCTGCGAGTTCTTCTACGAATGCTTGGGCAAAATCCAGATCGGCGTTTTCGGAGACGAGATTTTGCGCGTCGATAAGGACTTGCCTGGCCTCACCTGTGCGTCCTTGGCGTGCAACGAGCCGTCCTAGCATCGCCTGTATGAGCGAATAGGTGGAAGAGTTCTTGCGAATAACTCGCAGGGCGGATTCTGCCTCGGCGTTTCTCCCCAGCCCTTGTAGCGCCAAGGATCGAAGCTCTGCAATCGCGCCGGAGGCCTCCGCAAAGGTATTGAGTTTGTCCGATAACTCTAGCGCGATGGCAAAATTGCCGAGGCGCAAGTGCCAATGCGCTATGCTGATTCTGGTGTCCGGAAGCAAGTCTGCGCGATCGAGGACTTCGCTTAAGCGATTGGAGGGCGCTTGGGGCCCAGAAGTTCGCTCAAGATCGAGCAGTGTTTCGAAGAGCGACTCTGCGGCCCACAAGCTGCCTTCACTTCGATCAAAGGGAGTGCGCAGAGCCTTATCTCCGAACTCGGTCGAGCCTTGTTGGTAGTGGCACAAGGCCAGTAAGGCCCAGGATTCGATAGAAAAGGGACTTTGCTGCAGTAGCGAAGTGAGTCGTGTAATCGCAGTGTTGAGGGATTTCTCACCCTCCGAATACTGGTAGTCGAGCTTCGCCAGTTGATAGTGCAGTGCGGTAGAACTGGGGTGAAACTCTAGGGCTTTCTCGTAGACCCTCCGTGCTTCGGGAAATCGCCTACTATCGGTGAGTACAGATCCATAGGTGAGTGCGAGTTGTTCCGATTGCTCTCCCAGGCTCGTTGCTCGTTGGAAATTTGTGAGAGCGGAGGGATAGCGATGAAGACTTCGGGCCAGCATGCCAGCGCGAAGCCATACCTGGGGATTCTTCGGCCACTGCTTTTGTGCGTGGGAAATCTCTTGTAGGGCTTCGTTGTAGCTGCCGACCACGTGTAAGAACTTCACCAGCTCCAAGTGGATTGGAGCTTCGTTGGGCGCGGCATGTTGAGCAAGACGAAAATGTTTGACCGCTTGTGTTGTCCGGCCTTCAAACGCCGCAACCTGGCCTTTGAGGTAGTGCGCGTAGGCATCCGCCGAGAGGACAGGAACCGCTGCTACCGGTGGTTTGACTGCCACAGGGCGTGCCTGTCCGCCACAGCCAAGAGGAGAAGCGAGAGCCATGGTCGAGATGACCAGTGAAAGCCCCAAAGAAGACACTAGACCGGCCACAACTCCTCTTCTAGACAAGTCGTCTTGGCTCAAGGACAGCCTGATATCTCGCGCAAGAACTCATCTTCCAAAACTGTCACAGTCGCATCCGTACCAACATGGAGAAGGTATCGGCGCATGAGGCTGGGCGAACAAGAGGAAAGATCTAGCTTTTGTACAAGTAGCTGATAGCCGTCCTCAACTTGTCGGTACCCACCTTCAGAGAGTTCAATGGAGTCCCATTCATACCCTTTGGTGGCAACAATCATAGCGGCTTCTTCGAAGCTATCCACCGGTCCAAACAGCTCAACAAAGCCACTGGTTCCAATAAAAAACCGGTTGTCACTGCCCTGATTGCTCAAGATAAAACTAGTGCAGCCATCGGCGTCACAAACGCCCTCAAAGGCGTCGCTAGTTCGCATCAGGCTAAACTCCTGCTCACATATGGGCTTGTTACTCGCCTGGCTGCACAGCTCCCCGCTGCTTCCAATGGCTTCCTCAGGCGGGACTTGCGCGCCATGCCAGAGTTCAAAGTAGCTCGGATCGCTAGCCGGTGAAATCTTGCTCAGATCTAGCGTGGAGAGCGTCGGCAACACAGTAAACTCATCGAGCGCAAGGCCATCAACGAAACTCTCATTTGAGCTTTCGCATGCTCCAATTGCAAAGACCGTGGCGAGTAGCCCAAAGAAGTACCGACATCGTTGCCTCATCGCTCGACTCTACCAGGCTATTCTTATCGTTGTGCAGGGTAGTTTCAAAGTATACTCCTAAGTAATGACCAGGATCGCACGCAGGCTTCATCACAGCTATGAGGATTATCTCAATGCATTGGAAGTGAGCCAGATCAAGCTTGAGTATTGCGATGGTGAGATTTATGCAATGGCTGGCGGTACTCCCACCCATGCCGATTTAGCAGCTTCGATGATTCGGATACTGGGCAATGCTCTACTTGGTCGTTGCCGAGTTTCTTCCTCGGACTTAAAAATTCGTATTGAGTCAACGGACTTGTCAACCTTCCCAGATGTCAGCGTTGTCTGTGGCCAGCGTGCGGTGTCCTCGATTGACAAGAATGCGGTAATCAATCCGACGTTGTTAGTAGAAGTTCTGAGTCCTTCCACTGAGGATTATGATCGCGGAGAAAAGCTCAATCACTATAAAGAATGCGACAGTTTGCAGGCAGTACTCTTAGTTGCTTACCAGCGTCGTGAGGTCACAGTTATCACTCGATCAGCCGGAGGATGGACCACCAGGTGTGTGGAAGGCGGGCAGGAACTACATCTTGCGCAGCCAGAGCTGAGAATTTCGCTTGATGAACTCTACGATGGGATTTTGTAACTAGATCCAATTTTCCAATCGCAGCCCTTCTACGCACTCGAACTCTCGCAGATTGTTAGTGACTAACACCAATCCTTCAGAGCGAGTACGGCTACTGAGATGCCACCCGGACAAAATAGGCTCACCACTCCCATTCACCGGTCGCCTTCACGAGTACGCTTTTTCTTACAAGACGGAATTGACGGCGATAGGTGGAAAGCAGGGAAAACTCTGGGCAGCCAAATCTCACTAACAAGCTTGTGCGTTTGCTCAGATCATTGCCCGTCGGAACTCGCCTCTCTCTCGGTTTGGGAGAAATCGAAATCTCGGACGAGCCCCACACTCCATGTGCTCGCTACGAAGCTCGGTTCGGCGAGTTCGCCTATCGCTCTTACGGTCGACCTAGGCCTCAGATCCGTTAATAACGTCATCGACCGCCTCCATAAGCTGACGAATCCCGAAGGGTTTACCGAGTATACGGATCCGCGCCTTCGATGTCGTCTGCATTTCCAGTTCGGCTGAATAGCCGCTGGTTCGGACCACCGGCATCTCGGGGAAGAGCGCATGGACCTCGGCCAGCGTGCGGTCACCGCCCATACCGGGCATGGTCTGATCCAGAACTATGGCCGACACGTTGGTGCCATCCTGTCTGAGCAGCGCAAGGGCAGCCTCACCCGAGCCGGCCTCCAGGACCGCGTACCCCATGGGCTCGAGGGCATGGCGGGCCATCTTGCGGATGATGGGCTCGTCGTCCACGACCAGGATCGTGCCCTCGCCGGTGGTTGGTGTCGCGCGTAGCTGGGTCGGTTTAACTTTAACGGGCTGGGCCGAGAGAGGCAGAACGACCTCTATCTGCGTGCCCAGGCCCATCTCACTTTGTACTCGCACGCTACCACCGTGGCGGTCGAGAATGCCCAGTACTGCGGCCAGGCCTAGGCCTCGGCCTTTGGCCTTGGTGGAATAGAAAGGATCGAAGATCTTGGTGATCACCTCTGAGGACATTCCCGAGCCTTGGTCGCTGACCCGCACAAAGGCCAGTGCCCCGGAGGGCTGCGGAGAGCCAAATACGTGCTCGCTCTCGTAGAAGGCGGTGGGGAGTTCGCGGGTCCCCGCCTCAACCAGGACCTCACCACCCTTGGCGGCAGTCGCGTCGGCAGCGTTGGTGATGAGGTTCATGACAACTTGCCGCAGCTGGATCTGGTCGGCCATGACGGCGATGGCTGTATTCGGCGTCTCTACTCTCAGGCCTACGTTTTTCTTCAGTGCCGATGTCAACAGCGGTTTCATCTCTGCAACCAACTCGGATAGGTCGATGCTGACTTGCTCGGTATTGCCTTCGCCGGCGTAGGCGAGCATG
>JAESTW010000384.1 GCA_016763395.1 Kofleriaceae bacterium | reverse complement strand
GAAAGCATGCGCCTGTCTTCGCTTATCGACAACGTGCTGGATTTTGCCAAAATTGAACGCGGCGTGACTCCCTATCAATTTGAAGAGGAGCAAGATTTGGCAGAGGTTGTCACTCGGGCGCTGGAGTTGTGTCGCCCTAGGCTGGAGCTGGCGAAAATGAGTTTGGAATGGAAGGGCCTTGAGGATGCGCCGCTTACCCGGCTCGACGGCAACGCAATGCTCTTGGCGGTGCAAAACTTGGTCGACAACGCGGTCAAGTATGCGGTTAGTGGAGAAAAGATCGAGGTCTCACTGGAGGCAGTAGGCAAACGTTTTGAACTCTTGGTCCGAGACTATGGCCCAGGAATCCCCGCTGATGAAAGAACGAGCGTATTTGACCGATTTTATCGCGCCAAGGACGTCCGGCTGAAGCCTGTTCGAGGGAGTGGAATCGGGCTCTCGCTGGTGAAACATATCGCTGAAGCGCACGGTGGCGGTGTGGAGATCGACTCTGACGTAGAGCAGGGCTGCGCATTTCGACTCTGGGTTCCAATCACTGGTAGTATGGAGGACAAGACGTGAGTGAAGTAGCCAAAAAGCTGATTCTCATCATCGAGGACGAACCGGATATTGTCCGCGGCCTGGTTGATGCCCTAGAGTTTGAAGGATTTGCTGTGGCTTCTGCCTCGACCGGTGCAGAAGGCATTGAGCAAGCCCGGGAGCTTCGGCCCGATTGTGTGCTCTTGGATTTGATGTTGCCGGACGATAATGGCTACCGAGTTTGTGAAGCCTTGCGCCGTGACGATCCGATTGTGCCCATCATTATGTTGACGGCCAAAGCGCAAGAGGCGGACAAGGTTCGTGGCCTGGAGGTTGGTGCAGACGACAATGTTACCAAGCCTTTTTCTGAAGCAGAACTTATCGCACGTATGAACGCTATCTTTCGCCGGCAAAATCGCATGGCGGCGCAGGAGGAGACCTTCCTCATCGGCGGTTGGGAGATCAATGGCCGCAAGCACACAATGACCCAAGGCCGGGTTAGCAAGCGGTTGACCTTCTACGAACTTGAGATGCTCAAGCTCTTGCGCGAGCGCTCAGAAGAACCCGTAAGCCGGGATGACCTCTTAGAAAAAATCTGGGGCGTGCAAGCGAATCCGCACAACCGGACAGTGGATAACTTTATCGTCAAGCTCAGGCGCAAGCTCGAAGAGGACCACAAGAATCCTCGACATATTTTGACGGTCTATGGCTTTGGCTACAAGCTGATCGTGTAAGTAGCCCCGCGGTGGAAGTGGGGCAAACTGTTCGCTTGCCTTCAAACGTTGTTTTGCTCTACGATTAGAGCTATGGCACGAATCCTACTTCCTCTCGGAATGGCAGCAGCGATGTTTGGCTCCTGTAGCAGCAACGACATCACCGAGCGGGTGGAGGCCTTGGCGGATAGGGCGTGCGCATGTAAAGACGCGGATTGCGCCCGGGTCGTCTTGCAAGAACTGATAACGCTTGGGAAAGAAAATAGGAACTCCACGGGCGACAAGAAGCGCGGCGAAAAAGCAGGATCGCGCCTGGCCGAGTGTGTGGTCGAAGCGGGACTGCCACTGGATGAAGTGATGGCAATGGGGAAAGAACTGTCCGAGTTGTAACTCGACCTATCGTTGGTCGAAGGGGAGGCGCTCGAGTTCGGTTAGCAACTGGGAGCGGTCCCGATTGGGGGCAAAATCGGGGTAGGAGAAGCGCCGTACTATAGTCTTGCTACTTTTCTTCACCAGCAGTACCCGGTCACCGCCCTCATCGTAGACCACTAGATATTCGTAGCTTGCGAGTTCTTCGTAGGCACGCGTTTGTGCGGGATTTGCGCCCTTATATACTTCGCCCCCAAAGGGGAGTTGTGCGAGAGGCGCCCGGAAGTACTGCAACTGGCGTAATCCTTTGGGGTGGACCTCCCACAGTTCCGGGTAGGGCTTGCTCAAGAGACTGCAGGAGGCAAAGAGGGTGTTGGCGACTTCTCCACTTGGGGCGTTGGTGGTGTGGGTCGGTACACTGCGAACCGGGGCATGTAGCTTCTCGTTCAAGGAGCCATCACAGGCACTTCGAGTAAGTGTAACAAGCTCTTCAAGTTCGGCGCGATGCGCCCGGGCGAGTTGGGCCCAGGTTTGGCCAATGAAAAAATGAGCACCAATGGCACCGGCAATGCTCAGGGCTGCGATGAGCGGGCGCGGACGCAGGGCCTTTAGAATGATGCTGCCTTTGTGCTCTTTCAGGCTCATAAAAAAAACGTAGCTTGCGACGAGCATGAGCAGGCCCGATACCAGATAGTAGAGACTACTCTCTGCCGTTAGTCCCAAGGCGCTGCCTGTAGGGGGCGTAAGAGCCAGCTCTGGAGCATCGTAGGGGATATGCGCTGGGCGGATGATTGGAAAGAGCACGGGCTTGAGCAGGGCCGCTGTGCCAACCAGGGCCAGGCCTGCGGCGGCGGGGACACGGATACTCAGGAGTCCAAAGATCAAGAAGGCGGCGCCCAAGATCATAAGGGGCCAGGCCTCGTAGGGGGACCAGATAAACTCCCTGGCAGCGACTACAGTTGTGAACCCAAGTAACGGGGCAAAGAGAAAGCTGGAGACGACGCTGTTGATTTGCCTCTCAGAAGAAATCGCAAGGTCGCTCTCGGGTGTCGCGCTGCGAACTCGATGGTCGTTGCCGCAGTAGCTACAGCGCAAGATTTCGTCTTTGAGACGCTCAAAATCAAGGGTCGCGCCACAGTTGGAGCAGCGCGTACTAGGGGCAGGAATTGCGGTAGACATGAGCTTAGGGAGCAGGGAGAAATAAAAGAACAGATTCTGGGTTCGAGGCGCTCATTTGGCAAGGCGAGAAAAAGGGCGCTGGGCTGGCCCAGTAACCGACTGAACAACGAAGAGCGTAGCGCCAAATGAGATGGATCGGGCTCAGAATGTCGTCTTTTATTTTTCCCTGCTCCCTTAGGGACCAATCAGGAGATCGACGCGGTTGCGAATGTCTTCACCGCGATTGCTGGGATCTAAGCCCGGCATCGAGGCTTTGCGGATCACGCTACGGCTGTCTTTGTCGACAATTAGGAGGTTGTCTTTGTCGTACATGGCTGAGTAGACGATGAGAAAGCGATAGCGTAGGAGATTGTCGTAGGCATGCTTCTGACGGTCTGTGGCTTTGCGGTGCTCTCTTGGCACACGTCCCAAATCGGTTCGCAAAAACGCGCCGAGTTGGTCGTTTCGATCGTTGGTGTATTTCTGAAAGGAGTTTTTCTTTTCGATCAGCGCGCAAGAGGCGTAGAGCATGTTGACTTCGCTTGGTGGACCCATGCGCAGGGGGGCGGGCACAATCGTAGGAACTACGTGTTCTTCTAGGTCTCCATTGCAGGCATCTTCGGCGAGCTGATACAGCTCTACGACCTCACTGTGATACTCAGAGGCCACTTGCACTAGACTTGGCGGCAGCGTGAAAAAGCTCATGGCAAAGCTTGATATTGCTGCAATGGCGACGGGAAGGCCGGGACGTGCAGCGCGTACCGCAGGGCCGGCTTCTCGCAT
>JAESTW010000383.1 GCA_016763395.1 Kofleriaceae bacterium | reverse complement strand
CCTACATTCAAAATCGTGTCCGGCCGGCTGCGACAAGTACAGTGACAGCCTACTACTCGGCAAGTTCAGGCATGGCGATAGGGCTATCATTACTGTTGGCCGGTGTACTCAACACTCACATTGGAGGAAACGCCTACTTTGCCATGTGCGTTTTCTCGGCATTGGGATTTCTCGGAGCCATCTACTGCGGCGCTCGAATTCGCGATTTGGAGCGGCCGAAGAGTGAAGCTGAGTAGTGTTCTCTCGGGCCTGTATTCTTAGTGCAATGATTCGTCAGATACCGGAAAGTTACCCAAAGCGTAGTATCCAGCTATCCTTTCTCTGGTGTTTGATGAGGACATGTTGATAAGCGCGATTCAAAGGGGTGATAGGTCTCGGTGGTTCATTGGCGAGGGATCAAATGAGTAGTACAGGTGACCAGAAGGTGAAGACAGCGACGCTAGCGGTGGCAAAAACCATCGAAAGTTCCGTGTTTGAGTCGGCTGTTGTAATCATGGGCGTACCAGAAGAACACGCACGGTCAATTCTTAGTCGGGTGCTAAATACCGTGAGTGTTTCTGAAAAGGACTTGCACATTCAAGTGCTCGGATTGGTCATGCCACAAGTGGAGCGTGGCTTGCGAACCTATTTGTCACACTCGGAAACCTCAGAAGTCATGTCGGGCCTCGAAAATCTCGTTCTCGGCTGGGATGCTGCCGTAAAGGCGAAAGTGCCGACCCCTCGGCATCGATACTAGTATTACTCTTAGTCGATGCTGGGAACAGTCCCTGCTGAACACAATATCGAGCCACCGCAGTGATTGGTGTCTTGTGAAGACCTATGCAACGCTGGAGGTCGATGCCGGACGCAGAATTTGCTACTCTTGCCTCTACACCTAACACCAAGGAGAGAATCGTGAGTCTTACATGGCATAAAGATATTCCCGTTTGGGACGCAGGCAAACTACGCATCGTTGGCGGTACCGAGAAAGGTATCTTGGACAGCCGGTATGCGGACATTGAGGAAGGCTCAGCCGTTCCCTGCAATTGGTATCGCGCCGAGCGAGATGGCGCTGTTGTTGGCTACGGTTGGGTGGACGTAAACTGGGGCGAAGCGGAAATTTTGCTCGCAACGTCGGACGGTGCCCAGGGTAGCGGAGTGGGTAGCTTTATCCTTGAGCAGCTTGACGATGAAGCACGGCGCATGGGGCTGGCCTACATCTACAACGTCGTGCGTCCGACCCACCCTCAAGGCGACAAGGTTGCCGCCTGGCTCGCCAAGCGAGGGTTTGAGAAAAACCCCGACGGCCGTTTGACTCGCCAGGTTGGCAAGGCTCTAACCTCCTAAGGGTCCAGGCCCCTCAGCTAGAGAGCGCTGAAAACAGGGGCCCAGGCACAAGATATCGGGCCGACAATCGCCCGGAACAAGTCAGCGGACGGCATGACCACACTGACTCTTCACCGTCGGACGGGAACTGGAGCGGCGTTATCGGTATGGATGGACGTTGCACTCTTGGAAATCAAATGCGGTCGGTGATGAGATCTCGAACGCATCAGTTTGTCCATCCTTGCTTCGGTGAACAAAAACGACATTGCTCCAGCTATTTGTGATTGCCGCTGAATACGTCATCTTATTCTCGGCGTCCCGAATATTGATAGTCGCTGAGCCTGACTTTGTTTTTCTCACACTGCACTCAAAAATATAGGACACGTCTTTCTTTGCCCTCAGCTCAAAAAATAGACCTCCTGAGACACCGAGTATCTGTCTGCTATCAACCCGAATAGCATTCCAAATACCCATCGAGTAGAACTTATTATCAAAACTCTTCCCGCTGATCGTGAATGGCGTCAGCAACTTGTCCGAGAATGTGATGTTCAAGGATGACTTGAGGACACGAATTTTTTGAGCCTTCGTGAGCCAACGAATGGGTGCACTCTTCACCAGTTTGCTGCGCCTCAGCTTGCGGGAGCTCGCCGCCGTCATCCTCTTTGAGGTTGTGATTTTCACACCACTGATGTCCACCTCGACTTGGGCAGCAGCTGGCGTGGCGATGAGGAGGAGTGAAAGAGAGAGGAGTGATAAAAATGTGTTTTTCATAAAATTCACCTTATTCAGATCTCGTGGGGACCTCCCGTGTAAACAACCACGATCGGACGAAAGACCAAACTATACTCTTCCAACGCGCCTCTTACCTTCGCCAATACAACAAATGTAAGCCCGCCACAAAATGGTGGTCTTCCTGGTGGCAACATTGAGAAGGTCACCATCTGGCTGAATCCTGCGGCGAGGGCTCCTGCGCTGTTAGTGTATCCAAGGCCGGCCTACGGTCTTAAGGACTATAGGAGATAACAATGAGACCATCAGAGGAAATGTTGGCGATAAGCGTCGAGTGGCTAACGCAGGCAGCGCGGCACATGCATCTCTTCAAACACGAGTGGCTCGGAGAGCGATTCTTTCACCTGCCCAGCGATATGGTGGCTCTGCAAGAAATTCTGACTTCGGTACGGCCCCGGACAGTGGTCCACACGGGGATTGCAGCAGGTGGAGGCCCCATCTTTCTTGCATCCATTCTTGAGCTATTGGGCGGAGACTCTAAGGTTCTGGCGATCGATCCAGCGCCCCGGGATGAGGGCGTCCGGGCCATCGAGAATCATGCGTTGGGCAAACGCATTGAAATCGTGTTTTGCTCTTCCACCAGCTCGCAAGCTGCTGATTTGGTCGCTAGGCGAGTCGAGGAATGCCCCGGTCCGCTCGTACTCATTCTCGATCTCATTCACACACAAGAGCACGTCCTTGGAGAGCTTAGGAACCTCGCTCACTTTGTAAGCCCAGGAAGCTATGCCGTGGTCCTCGACACCATCATGGAGTACATGCCTGCGACGATGTTTGAAGGACGTCCCTATGGCAAAGGCAACAATCCTGCTACCGCGGTACGGGCCTTCTTGGAAGAGGACGAGCTCTTTGAAGTCGACCACAGTATTGAAGACCGGCTACTTATGACTCTCGCTCCGGGCGGATTCCTCAAACGCCGGTCCTAGGCTTTGCGCACTACCGGACGAGCTATACCATCACGCCGCAAAGCACTGCGACCTTTAAGCTGCCGCAGTTCTGATCGTGGCAGTAGCCGATGTGGCGCCATCTTGGCATCGCCTCCGTGGCAGTAGGCACAAGCCTCAAGAGCATGTTCACGCCGGAGATAGGTGAGCATGCCATCCGCGCTAGCCTCAGGCGAAGTCAGTGAATACCCGTCTTCAGAAAAACTCCCATCACTGCCCCCCAAGGTCTGCATGTGAGGAGAGCGGGTGCAGGTGTAGAAAGTCCCGTTTCTGATCATGTGACAGCGTTCGCGCAGCCAGCATCGGTTGAAAATGGCCGACGTTTCCGACTCATCGGCTCTGCGGCTGTTCCGGTTCATAACCACAAACTGGCTCTGGTCTTTCCAGTTCAGCTCGACAGAAAAGTGCGCTGCTTGCTCCTCCGCCTGTGCAATGAGTGATTCGGGCAACTCCGGCTTGGGGTAAAGCGAAATGGTGATCGCATCGAGGTAACGCCACAAATCGTCTTCCATCTGTCCGAGCATAAGGCCGTTGGTGGTAAGAGAAATCCTTGGCGCAATGGCAGATTCAGCAGCGATCTTCGCCATCGTCGCGATTTGCGGATGCAAGAGCGGTTCTCCACCCACGAGCTTGAACACAGTCGGTGCCAAGAAGCTAGAGGCTATCGCCAAGTCGCGCTGAAGCTCCTCCGGCGAGGCAAACCACTTGGGTAGGAGCGGCGAGAGAGAACAACACTCGGCACAACTCAAGTTGCAGTGATCGACAATATGAGCCTCCAGAGAGCGGGTTTGCACACGCCCCTCCTTGAGGACGTAGTCGAGATTTAAGGCAGGGGGAAAGCGATGCCTCCGTCCATTCCTGTCAATAATTTCCTTTGCTTTGTCTTGTTCCATTGCTAGTTATTCGTAGCTACCTG
>JAESTW010000034.1 GCA_016763395.1 Kofleriaceae bacterium | reverse complement strand
TTTGGCCGCAGCGGACTGACGGAGTTCAATGTAAGCGCCAGTCCTCTCGAGGCAGGCGGCGGACTTCGCATTAAGGCAACTGACAGTTTCGCCATCACGGCGGGTGGCGGCGCCGGTATCATTGGCGGAATTGGATCGCCCGGACTGCGCTTTGTGGTCTCCCTGGGATACGCACCCGATCTCGGCGACGACGACGGTGATGGCATACCAAACGCGCGTGATCAGTGTCCCCTCCTTCCCGAAGACAAAGATGGCTTTGAAGACAGTGATGGTTGCCCTGATAACGACAATGACGGTGATCGCAGAGAAGATTCGGTGGATCAGTGCCCCAATGACAAAGAGGACATTGATGGCTTTGAGGACGAAGATGGCTGTCCTGAGTACGACAACGACAATGACAAGATTCTAGATCCCGACGATAAGTGTCCACTCAATGCCGAGGACCATTTGCCACCGTATCCTAACGATGGTTGTCCAGGAAACATGCGCGACTCCGATGACGATGGCGTCTCCGACTTGCTCGACAAATGTCCAGACGACTACGAAGACGAAGACGGCTTTGAGGATTGGGATGGCTGTCCCGACGAGGACAACGACAACGACGGCATTCCCGATGAAAATGACGCTTGTCCGCTCTGTCCTGAAGACAAAGATGGCTTTCAAGATCAAGATGGCTGCCCCGATTTCGACAATGACTTCGACGGCATTCCGGATTCTGCTGACAAGTGCCCGAACGAGGCAGAGGTATTCAATGGCAACAGTGACGAAGATGGTTGTTCGGACGGTGGGACCGCCTACGCATCGCTCGATGGAAATCGACTCAATCTCAATGTCGACGTCAAATTCAGCTCGAAAGACATTCTACGCGACAAACGGCCTTTCGCGAGTATTGCCAAAATCATGGCAAGCCACCCGGACGTCGTGAAATGGCGAATCGTGGTCGCTGCCGGACGCAACAACCGGACCAAGAGCCAAACCCAGGCCGATGCCCTCAAGGCAGCGCTTGTTGCTGGCGGCCTGAGCGCTGATCGTATCGAGGCAATCGGAGCACCTTCGACGACTAAAACGGTTGCGATCATTGCTCTTGAACGGGAAGAGTACAATCCGAGCAGCCTAGTCTGTCCGGCTTCGATTGAAGTACGAGAGCGGCCAGCTCCCGTATTGGCCGAGTAGCCGTGACAAAGCCAAAGACTGACGATTTGAGCCCCCGAATTGCGGGGATGCTCAACTTGCCTGTGGCCGGGGTAAAGGCCATCGTCGCCTTGTTAGGCGAGGGAAACACGATTCCCTTTATTGCCCGATACCGCAAAGAGGCCACCTTGGGCTTGGATGAAGTCGCCATTCGTGATGTCCAAGAACGGCTCTCGCTCTTGCTCGAGCTCGAAGATCGGCGAAAAACGATTCTTTCTACGATCGAAAAGCAAGGGGCACTCAGCTCAGAGCTGAAAAACGCTCTGCTCAAGGCCAGTACAAAGAGTGAACTTGAGGACCTCTACCTTCCCTATAAGAAAAAACGCAAAACCCGAGCAGCGATAGCTCGAGAAAAGGGGCTGCAAGGTCTCGCGGACGTCATCATGGCGCAAGAATTCGGCAAAGCGCCCACTGCTGCGGCAAGGGCCTATGTATCTGCGGCTAAGGGAGTCGACAGCCCGGACAAAGCCCTAGCCCTAGCTCGCGATATTGTCGCCGAGTCACTCGCAGAAGCCGGTACTCTGCGGGCGCTGGTTCGCCAGGTGTATTCGGAGAAAGGCAGGTTCACTTCGAAAGCAATTAAGAGCAAGACCAAAACTCCGACGAAGTTTGAGCAGTACTACGACTTCGCCGAATCGGTCAAAACCATCCCCTCACACCGTTTTCTGGCGATTCTGCGGGGAGAGAGCGAAGGCGTGCTGCGAGTGGGTATCGAGGTGCATGAAGAGTCCCTCTTGTCCTCGCTGCGCCGCGGTATGGGCTTTCGTCCGAATTCGCCCTTCGCTGGCGAGCTTTCTCTTGCGGTCGCCGACGGCTACAAGCGCCTGCTCGCTCCCAGTGTCACAAACGAGGTCCGCGCCACACTCAAACTTCGTTCGGACATCGCTGCTGCCACAATCTTCGGCGACAACTTGCGCAACTTGCTCTTGGCTGCGCCGCTGGGAGGCCAGCGAGTCATTGGCATTGATCCTGGTTTGCGCACCGGATGTAAATGCGCTGCGATCGATGGGACCGGCAACTACCATGAGACGATCACCATTTATCTGACGAGCGGAAAATCCGCTCTCCAGACTGCGGAGGATTCGCTGCTCAGTTTCGTGCGCAAACACTCCCCGGACGCAATCGCTATCGGCAACGGAACTGGTGGTCGTGAGGCTGAGTCCTTCGTACGAAAAACACTGAAGTGTCTTGGCGAGTCCATGCCCATCGTAGTCTCAGTCAACGAGGCTGGCGCCAGTGTGTACTCCGCTTCGGACATCGCCCGCGAGGAGTTTCCCAAACTAGATCTGACCATTCGAGGCGCGATCTCGATTGCCAGGCGCTTGCAAGACCCGCTCGCCGAACTTGTGAAAATTGATCCCAAGGCTATTGGCGTCGGACAGTACCAGCACGATTTACAGCCTGCCCTGCTTCAGCGAAAGCTAGAAGAAGTGGTAGAGAGTTGCGTCAATCATGTGGGCGTCTCGCTCAATACTGCAAGTGCTGCACTACTCACCAATGTCGCTGGAATCGGCCCTACTCTTGCCAAGGAAATTATTGCCTTTCGCAAGGAAAGTGGCCGTTTTAGGGCGCGCACGGAACTACTCAAGGTGAAGGGCCTCGGTCCGAAGGCCTTTGAACAATGCGCGGGCTTTCTGCGAATCTCTGGCGGTGCCAACCTCTTGGACTCATCGGCGATTCACCCGGAACGCTACAAACTGGTTCATCAAATCGCCAAAGATCAGAAGATGTCCGTGGCAGATCTCATCGGCAATGCCGACGCCGCCGCCAATATCAACATCGCACGCTACTGCACGACCGAGCTGGGTGAGCCGACCTTACGAGACATAAAGAGCGAGCTTGCCTTGCCCGGACGAGATCCTCGCAGCGAGTTTTCACCGCCAGAGTTTCGGGACGACGTCAACGAGATTTCCGATCTTCGCGAGGGCATGAAACTCGAGGGAGTTGTTACCAATGTCACTGCCTTTGGCGCCTTTGTCGACATTGGAGTCCACCAAGACGGGCTGGTCCATGTGTCCAAACTCTCCGATCGCTATGTCTCCGATCCGAGCGCGGTGGTTTCTGCCGGACAACGTATCCGGGTCGAAGTGCTGCAGATAGATATCGCTCGCAAACGAATCTCTCTATCTGCTAAAGGCCAGAACTAATTCGTTAATTGCGGACTTGACTGCACGGCTCCGTCGCCAACTAGGTTGGTGGTAAGAGCTTGGACATGACCTACACCGCCACCAGCACCGCCGCCGCCGCGTGCGCCATCTGTGCCCAGCTGTCCGTCTAGTACATTTAGAAAGCCACCATTTCCTCCATCGCCTGCGGGAGTGTCCTCGCCCGGTCCGCCCGGGGCGACAGCAAGAGCCGCCAAGCCATGTGTCCCAGCAACGCTTGGGTTGTTGTTACCGCCGCCGCCGCCGCCGCCGCCATTGGCAGCTAAGGTCGCCATTCCCACAGCAACCGTGTTTCCTTCCAATCGAATCAGCCCACCACTGCCACCACCACCACCTGCGCCACGGTCATCGAAGCCAGGAAAACCGCCTGCGCCACCTGCGTGAATAGTGCCAGTAACTGTTACTTGTCCGCGGGCCGTCAGATGAATTGCGCCGCCACCATCACCGCCAGCGCCAAAGCCATTAACTTCGTCACCTGCACCACCCGCGCCCCCCGGACAACCGCCTCTAATCAGTCCTGGTGCTGATACCAGGCCACCCGCACCGCCAGCGCCACCGATGTCAGTTCCGTTTCCGCCACCACCGACTCGTCCAAGACCACCAGTTCCCCCTATCGAAGCAAAGCCACCGCCACCACCGCCGCCACCGCCGTGCTCCCCACTCACACCATCTATTGCCGCCAAACACGATGACGAATTGGCGCCAGGACCACTAGTTGTCTCATTGCTACTCACATCGATAGTTCCAGCGATCGAGATATTGTTCCACGAAATGATTGCCAATGGACGGCTTCCGAAAGCTCGCAGCGTTGCGTTTGGCCCCAGAACGAAATTGCTAGAGACGATTGCGATGTACGAGCCACCTGGGAATGTAACGACATCACTCTCATGTGGAACGAGATCGTTATTGGGATTTCTCAACTGGTCCAGGTCTGTATCGTAAGTGTAGGGCCCGCCGCTCATGTTGATCCCAAGAGGAGTGGTAACCTCCGTAATATCCGTACAAGGATCGAAGAGCGAATGCCCCTGTGTCCAGTCTGCACACGCTGGCCCCGCGTCCGAAACCTTCATCGCATCGAATTGCGAAGAATCCGAGTCCGTCTGACCGTCAGTCATGCTCTTGGGTGCGTCCCCGGGTGAAGCATCGCCGGGACTCACGCCTCCGCCAGTGTTTCCCGTATCGAACTGACACGCAGACATAAGAATTATACTGAAAACTAGGTAGCGCACTAGGGTTTTATCCTATCACATGCCTGCCGTTTCTTTCAATCAGCTCTCTTTCCTCACACTTGTGGGCGTTCCCCCAGGGAACCCACAACACCCTACCTAGGCTCTCTCAGAAGACCCTTTCCGAAACGAAAATCACCGGGAAACGAAGAGCTTTCGTTTCCCGGTGATGAGGTCTTGGTGGAGTTAGAAAGTCTCTAGCAGTTCTGCTCTTCGTCGCTCATGTCGCCGCAATCGTTGTCGCCATCGCAAACCCATTCGCTGCGAATGCAATTTCCATTGCTACAACTAAATTCGTCATCGGCGCAAAAGGTCTCGTTCAAGTCGACACCCATCAATTCGCAAAAATCGGTGACATTGCTTTCCTCTTCTTTATCTTCGCTAACGTTGGCTTGTGGACAGCTCTCGTCAGCGCTCCATGCAACCCAGTTGTAACCGTTGGCTGCAGCGAAATCAGCAAATACTTGGTAGCCATCACCACTGTCGTTTCGTCCTTTGAAGACAAGAGCTGGCTGGCAGGTTCCGCGAGAGTCTGCGGGAAGAGCGTCGCACTCTTGGTCGTTCGCTTGTCCGGTCAAGCACTCGTTGTACTTGATGACGGCTCGGTACATTTCGTTGTTGGTCGAGTTCCAGCAGCAAGTCTTGCTCTCTTGGTAGACAAGCTCGCCAAGAACGTAATCTTCAAACTTGCGAAATTCAGCGTCCATTTGTCCCTGGCTTTTGCCAAGCTCAGAACCTGCATTGTAAAGGGCGGAGAAGACCTTCTCGCGGGCGATACGAGCGCTGCAGCTGGAAGGATGGTCACGCAGCCACTCTCGGGAGCTTTCGATCTTTTCAGCAAGAGCGGCAATTCGCTCTTCTGGCTCAAGCTCTGGCATAAGCGCTTTGTAGTCTTCTTGCCGATCGACAAGCTCGTCTTGTTTGCGGCTGTTTACCCAGTCGCCTGTGTACTTGGGAAGAACCACGTTGGCCCACTTGCCATCGACAGCGACTGCAGAGCGAAAGCGCTTGAGTCCGGCGCCAAATTCAACGGTACCTTCGCCACCAAAGTCATCGTTAAGAAAGTAGAAGAGTGCCGAGGTTGGGCTTTCCCATCGTCCTTGACGGCGTGGCATCGAACCCGAGACCACTTCTGCCTCACGCTGCTCAACCTCTTCGCCATCAATCTCAATGGTGGTGCCAAGGTAGTTCACTTCCTTGATAATAACCGTGTGTCCGATTCCGCTGTTGTTGAAGCGTTCGACAAGAAAATCACCAGTAGTGAATCCAGTAGCAGAGATGTTGAAGGTGTTGGCGGAGTCAGCCAGGCTTACCGAGCCCATGAAAGCAAGTTGAATGGTAAGAAAATACCCAACTCGCTTGTTGAGGAAGATTTCGTCGAAGTAGGTTCCAGCGTGCGCGTCATCAAATGCTGTTTGTCCGTCGCTAGCGCTGCCGCCGATTTTTCGGTCTCGCAATTTCTGATCGCGAGGCCAGCTGGATGGATCGGCGATGACTTGCTCGGTCATCGAAGTAAAGTCACCGTAGCGGCGCTTGAACGAAGGCATCTGCCCCCAGCCTGTGCCGGCGTTGGTAATGATTCCCATGTGTCCGAAGTAGATTCGTGTACCGCGGTCGCTTGCTTCCATGAAGAAGGGAAGCTCGTACCAGCTGGCAAATGCGATGCGAAGGAACATTGCAGTCTCGGCACACTCGAGGTCTGGCGCATCAAATGTACGTCCGAAGGGAGTGGTTAGGCGGAAGGTGTTTCCGGTCTTCTCCATGGAGTCGACCCAAGCTGCGTACTTCTCGTCCCAGTCGAGTCCGCTGTTTGCGCCCCAAGCCATGCCCGCTTCTGCGTCGCGCTCTTGCCACTGTCGGGTCACATCCCAAACTTCAGTAGAGCGATCGTCGAAGGAGAGCTTGGGACCACGACGACCTTGCAGGCCATCGGCCTTTCCGTCCAAAGGCTCTTCATAACCACTGCCACCGAGAGTTGGCTTGCCATTCTCGTCGAGAGAAGAAGCGTCGGTGCAAGCTGCGAGAAGAATTGCCAGGGACAGCGCTGAGAGGTTTTTCAACATGGTATCGGTAGCTAAAGCAGGAAGCAGGCCAGGTCCGAGGCGCCGCTAACATACTAACATTTAGCTGCTAATTGTCCGTTGCGATCCCCTTGGCTACTCCACTGACCGGATACGCCTGTTGGGCTTTGGCTAGCTGATAAGCCTGTTAGTACATCCTCGCGGGCCATAAAGCTGTGCACCTAGTCCTGAGTCGTCCACGTAGTCGTGCGCGTGCGCGACCACCAACTCATCCTACTAAGCATCAATACAATCCGAATAAGCACTTCCTCGCAGCCCGCGAGCGATCGAATCGCACCTGGCGGGGTAAGCGCTCGGCAAAGTACATCTCCCCGACTTTCCTGCCCGTAGAATGCGGTAGTTGTTCTGCGATCCTCGCTCCATGGGCAGGCCGATTGTTGGACTAAAGAAACTGGACCAACGGGATGAGCGGTCCTCGTCCGCGGGATTGAGGCGCGTTAGGAGAGGCGCGACAATGGCGGCACTTCCAAGATCTTGCGGCCATGCGAACACTTCGTTCCATCACCCACCACGTGAACTTGTCATCGAAGCGAGTTGATCCATCGAGGAACCGACTGGCGAAAAACAGTCGTTCCTGCTCACTGGCCTTCGTGACGGCTTCGAATTTGATGGTATCCACACTGGGGGCTGGGCCATCGAGGGACCCCTCCCAAGCCAATCCAAAGAGGTTGTGCGGCGTATCTCCGGGCGGAACACTCTAAACACTCCACCTGTCTGCACGCGATTTGCAATAGCGCACCAAGAGCCTCGCTCTTGCAGGACAAAACCCTACGATAATATCTTAAACGCGCTAGGTCAGGTTTACTAGCTCGGCATACTTAGCGTTCTTTTTGGCAGAGGCAACCTAGCAGCGACGGTCTGGACGTCAAACCGGCCCCGAGGCATAAGTTAGAATAGTCGCTGCAGGAGTGCTGTCCGGGCAGCCCTCGGACAGCAGAACGAATTCTAGAACCACGCCA
>JAESTW010000382.1 GCA_016763395.1 Kofleriaceae bacterium | reverse complement strand
CCTAGGAAGGATTTTGAAAAGCCGATCAGAGCCAGAGACCGGGAATATGTCGGACACACGCGCTTCTTCGTCCGCTGGCAATCCCAGGAAGACATCTGCATTGAGCCGCTTGCGTACTTCTCTGTCCAGAAAGGCCCCTAGCGACTCACCTGCAATCCGTTGGAAAAGTTCGGCAGCGTAAATTCCGTAGGTTACGCCATGGTACCCTTGAACTTGTCCGGGTTCCCATTGTGGTGCTTGTGCGCCAGCGAACTCGGCGACCCGCTCTGGATTGTTTCGCAGGGTGTCGAGTGTAAAAGCAGAATCAATGCCGATGAGACCCGCTCTGTGATTGAGCAGGGTGCGAATGGAAATTGACTCCTTGCCGTTGGCCGCAAACTCGGGCCAGTACTGAGCAACCGTGTCATCGTAAGAAAATTCCCCTCTGTCCGAGAGAATCAAAAAACACAGTGCAACCAACCCTTTGGTACTGGAGAAAATCGTGGACATGGTGTCTTCACACCAAGGTGTAGTGCGAGCCAGGTCCACGTGTCCGGCCCATAAATCGACTACTTTGACGCCTCGGTGCCAGATACAGACACTGGCCCCGAGTTCTCCTCGCTTGGTGAAGTTTTCGGCGAAAATTCGTTGAACTTCCGAGAAATCGGGGGCGTTGTCTCCGTGTATTTCTGGTTCGCGAGAAGCCACGACTTTGATAGTATCTGGTGTGCCCTTCGAGCTACGGAGTGAAACCGTCATCGCAAAATTCACCACCGATCGCAGGGTAGCGATAGAGGATGGAGAAGCACATCTCGGACGTCGAGCTATCCCCCCAGCCAACGCCTTGCGCAGTTGAATTCATCCACGTGCATTCCGTATTGATCGAATCTCCGGGCGAGAGGGATATCGGGGCGAAATTGGTAAAGGCCTGGTCGTCGAAGTCATAGGCGTTGTCGTGAACCATTTGCTCGGTGCCATCTTTGGTTACGCTCATCTTGAAATGAGTTCCCAGCTGGTGCATGTGCGGGAAGAGCGCGAAGATTGTTTGAGCTTGTTGCACAACGCAAGTCCCGCTATGCACAGTTTCCTGCATCGGCCCCAAGTTGAAGTCGAAGGGGCCTGGCAAGAAGAGATCCGCAACATTGACAACATCAGCTTCCGCCACCTCGACGATTTCTACACCGGAGGTTCCAGATATGCCTGCACCGCTCGGATTGAAGATGTGCAATTGCAGATTGAGAGTTGTACCAGCGATGAGTTTTAGTCCGACACCGTCCGGGAAGATAACCTCGTTGGTGCCCACGCCGGACGCGTAGATGATGCCTGCACCACCATTGTCCAGAACCGTATGGTGCGTACCAACGGGTTCAATGGGGCGAATGGCGCCAATGTAGATGTCTCGATCTAAGGTGATGGTATGGTTGTCGCTGGTATTTTCGCCGCCTGCAGGCAAGGTCCACTCGCCTGTGATTAGAGGCGTCCAAACAAGTTCGCTGTCACTGGCGTCTGGCGTTGGTGTGCTGCCACTGTCTGCCACTGGAGCTGCATCAAACGTATTGCCATTGTTATCGTTGTCACTACTGCACGCCAGGAGCATCGTGCTGAGTCCTAGGCTGATAGCGATCTGAAGTGGAGTCGAAAAGTTCATTGGGGGGAGTATAGTCTCAATTTCTCGCGCCCGTGTGTGATAAATGTTTCTAACCTCACAATGGCGATCATTAACAAGGCGCGATTGCGGGCCCCCAATCGCGGCTAACGACAGTCGCCTTCTGCGCATCGGCACCCCGGGTTTTCACAACCGTCGGGAACTGTGCATTCCAGTGCCATCGGACACCAATCGGTACAAGTACTCGGACAAATATCTCCCGCAGAGTCACAAATGCCATCTTGGCAACGGCATCCCGGGTTTTCACAGCCATCGGGAACATCGCAAGAGGCCGTCAAAGGGCACCAGTCTTCGCAGGTTGTTGGGCAGACCGGTCCAGGATCATCACAGGCGCCATCCTGACACCGGCATCCTGGGTTTTCGCATCCGTCTGGAACTTCGCAGGCAGCGGTTAAAGGACACCAATCATCACAGGTAGTTGGACAGGAGCGAGCAGCAGCAGGATCGATACAGACCCCATTACTGTCGCAAACATACCCTTCCCCAAGGTCACGAATACATTCTTCGGTATCAACGCAGTTCAATTCAGATCCAGTTTGTCCACCCCCTTGTGGTTCGCAGGCAAGGAGTCCAAAGGTGAGGGGCAAGGCAAAAGCGAGTGCAACTAAGCTACGTGCGATATTCATAGACAACATACTGAGGGTTTGGGCATGATTGGTCAATGGTGATTGTTAGCAGAAACGCACATACTACATGGCATAAATGAGCAGTAAAGTGAAAATCCGCGACCGTTTTTGGGAACTCGCCAGTCGTGAATTTGTTCGAGCGATACGTGGCAAGCGATCGCAAAAGGCGCTTTGCTTGCGCCTTGGCTACAAAGGCAAACCTGTCGCGGACTGGGAGCGCGGGCGGCGATTTCCCACTGCCGCAACTCTCCTACAGGCTTGTGACACCATCGGTATCGACGTTCTCGGGGCGATGCATCGATTTCACGCCGAATCTGCCTCTCTGGCCGAAGGGCTGGATCGAAACTCGCTAGCTGGCTGGCTGAATTTGATGCGGGGCAGTGTTGCCATCCTAACCTTGTCCGAACGCTGCGGGTATCCCCGTTTCAGTGTCAGTCGCTGGCTTACCGGACAAAGCCAGCCGCGCTTTCCTCAGTTCCTTGCCCTCTTGGATGCAATCACCGGACGAGCATCAGACTTTATCGCAGAACTAGTGGATATTAAATTGATTCCAACCTTAGTTGCGGAGCAAGAGCGTCTGCAAGCACATCGGCAGGTCGCTTTTGAGGAACCTTGGACCGCAGCAGTGCAGCGAGTGATTGAAACCGAAGCCTACGTAGAACTCCCAGTTCATATCTCAGGCTGGATAGCCAGTATCCTGGGAATCGCAGTTGATGTGGAAAAAACCTGTCTTCAGCGTTTGCAGCAAGCGGGACTAATTACCCTCGTTTCTGGCAAATACCGGGGGGATCCAACGACGGTGGACACTCGGCGCACTGCGAAAGAGAACCTGAGCATCAAGGCGCATTGGACACAGGTGGCGGCGGTACGTCTACCCAAGCATCAAGAAGGCGACGTCTTTGCCTACAACGTCGTGTCCGCATCACGAGATGATTGTCAGCGAATTGAGGCGATTTTGCGTTCGGCTTATCGAGAGATTAGTAGCTTGGTAGCGGCTTCTGAACCACAAGAGGAAGTTGCGCTCATTCAAGTGCAGATGGTGCGCTGGCGTCCGCCGCAATGAGGCGATACCTTGGTGAGATCCTTAGATTTCGCTCGTCCAAATAGAAAGTAAGAGTTTTTGTCAGATCGCATCATGCACTTGAATTGTTGTGTCCTTGGCGTTAGAGTGCCAACACGCAAATGCGCGCAAGCTTCTCATATATTGCCGCCACCATCCTCCTCTTGGTGGTTTGGTGTGCGACACCACTTTTGGCAGTGGCGCATATTGCAATCGTCGAGCATACCTACTGTGCAACGCATGACAGGCTCGAAGAGGGTGGAGGAGCACACAACTCTGAGCGTGCAGAGCTAGCGCAAAGCGAAGCGCAGGCCTCATCGGCAGGTGATGATAGCTCGGAATCAGAGCACAAGCTCTGCGCCTTGGGTGACTGTTTTACATTAGAAAAACTTAGTCCCAATACAAACGTGTTCAGCTCCGTTACGACCGTAGCTGCTGGCATCAATACCCAGCGCTTTGTCGATATCAATACAGACGAGAGAATTCCGCTTCTCGCTATCGCTCCCAAGTGCTCGCCGCCCGCTCTCGTTTGATCGATTGAGCAGTGTATCCGCCTTACGGATACGGGTTGTAAGCGTAGAGCGATAGGAAAACGAATGCAGTATATCGTTTCTTGGGCTGGAGTATTTCTCCTTGTCACAAGTCCGACACTTGCCTTTGGGCAAGACACAGTAGAAGAAGGTATTGACGAGTCTGCCCAAGAGGGCGAAGTCGTTGTCATTACCGGACAAAAATATGAAGAGAAAGCAATTCTCTCGAGTACCACGATTGATGGTGAGGCACTGGAGCGCACTCGTGGCGAGTCTTTTTCTGAGGCGCTAGCTGACGTTCCCGGTGTAAGCCAATTGCGCTCAGGAAGTGGTATGTCCAAGCCTATTGTCCGGGGACAGTATGGACGCAGGCTACTTCTGCTCGTCGATTCTGTGCCTCATCGCTCACAGGAGTGGGGGCTCGATCACTCGCCGGAGATCGACCCCTTTAGTGCTGGAGAAATCAAAGTGGTTCGGGGCGCCGCGGGTGTTCGATATGGGCCTGGGGCTATCGGTGGGGCGATTTTAGTTGAGGAGCCGAAGCTCTTACAAGCTCCGGGGATTGCAAGTGAATTGCATCTTATGGGGTACTGGGACAGGGGCGGCGGCTTTGCGGCTCGAGTACAGAGTGCCTCAGAGAAATTCCCAGGTCTTGCTTTCCAAATTGATGCCACAGGGAAGAAGCTCGCTTCATCGAGCACGCCGGATTACGCGCTGCAAAACACCGCATCGCAAGAATGGAATGTAGGTGGAACCCTAGGATACAAATTCTCTGATGCCGAATACACGCTGTCGGCACGCCACTACCAAGCGAAACTCGGAGTCTGCGCGTGCCTGCAAATTGAGTCCAGCGAGGACTTTTTCGCTCAGCTTGAGCGGCAAAGGCCCATCAACTCAGAACTATTCGAGTCGGACTTTGAGATAGGAAGACCCTATCAGAGTGTTGCGCATGACCAGCTTCACGCTCGTGCTACTTGGTCTTTGGCAGAGCGAGGCTCGCTGAGTGCATCGTACGCGCTGCAATTTGACCACCGAAAAGAATTTGCGCAAGTGCGCAACGCTACCGGCCCGCAGTTTGATTTTCGCCTGACGACTCACGACGCTGAGCTAGCCTGGGAGCATCGTCCGGCCTATCTAAACGACGAGTGGCATTTGCGAGGATCGATGGGAGCGGTTGGGGTAGCGCAGCTTCACAGCTATCGCGGGTTGCCCTTGGTGCCGGACTACTTGGCAACAGGTGGCGGCGTGTTTGCCATCGAAAGGCTACTGAGTGATACGTACGAGCTAGAAGTGGGGCTGCGCTACGATTATTTGTCCAGACGCGCGGACTTACTCCGCAATGATTTTCTCCGGCTTGTTCGCAGTGAGCAGCTCTCTCCCACTTCTTGCGGTGGTAGTGAGGGTGGTTCAGTGTCCTGTGACTCGAGTTTTCATACGGTGTCCGCCTCTATCGGTGGGCTCATCGAACTGGCGGAGTCGTGGTCGCTAAAACTCGACGTATCGACAGCAACCCGCCCGCCAAGCCCGGACGAGCAGTATCTCAACGGCACATCCCCAACATTCCCAGTGTTGGCACTGGGGAAACCAGACATAGGAGCAGAAACCACCTACTCAACTTCGCTGACAAGTGTGTATCGGGGATCGAAGTTCGCGCTAGAGTCGTCGGTATACGCAAATCTAATCTCGGACTACATCAACTTCGCGCCCGCGCTCGACGAAATGAACCAGCCGATATTTGATGTTCTGATTCGGGGCACATTTCCGCGCTTCACGACAAAGGCGGTGGATGCTCTCTTTTATGGGGCAGATGCTGGCGCGCTTTGGCAACCCAGTAGTTCGCTGGAGCTTGGTGTACAAGCCTCGCTCGTACGGGCCAGCAATCGAAGCAACGGCGGGTTTCTGGTAATGGTGCCCAGTGACAAACTGAGGGCTTCGGCCAGATATATCCATGCCAGTAACGACGGTTCAGAAAAATTCTGGATCTCTTCGTCGGGGGAATATACTGCAAGACAGGATCGATTTAACCCGATTGCTGACCTCGCATCGCCGCCGGACGCCTACTTTCTACTGGGGGCAGAAGTGGGGGCAGCAACAAAGGTTGGCAATCAACTTGTGAAGCTGTCTGTACACGGAACGAATTTACTAAACACCCGATATCGGGAATACACCAGTCTGTTGCGCTATTTTGCGGACCAGCCTGGACTACAACTAATGATCAGGCTCAGCCTGCACCAAGGAAAAAAATGATGAATACCAAGATGTTAATACTATTGCTTTCTATCGGCCTTACCGGCTCATGCGGACACAGTGACGAAGGCGGGGGGCCGGACGAAGGTGAGGTGATCACAAGAGTCGAACTGAGCTTTACACCCGAGGCGGGTGGTACTCCGATCCTTGCCCTATTTGATGACCCGGACGGCGACGGCGGAGATGCTCCCACTATCGATGATATTCAACTTGCTGCGGGCAACTATACTCTTGCTCTGCGATTTGAAAACGGGTTGGAAACTCCCGCCGAGGACATCACGATTGAAATTTCGGACGAGTCAGCTGAACACCAAGTATTTCTCACCGGAAGCGCTGTTGATGGTCCCGCTACAGACAACGCGGGTGCCCCTCTGCAACACAGTTACGATGACATGGACGCCAATGGCTTGCCTATAGGACTGGTAAACTCTATCGTGGCGGTAACCGGGAGTGGGCAACTGATCATTACACTTCGGCACTTGCCACCCATCGGCGATCGAATGGTGAAGAGCTCGGAGTTGAATGGAGATGTCGCCTTGTCCGGGTTTTCCGCAATTGGAGGGGCGACTGACGTCCAGGTGCAATTTTCTGTCACCGTCCCGTGAAATTCGAGAGAATAGGTGCAATTGCCCAAGTAATATGAATCCTGTTGGGCACCTACTAGTGCTAATGTTCCGCCATGTCGCGATTTACTCTTGTCTTAACATGCTTCCTCTTTACCAACGTACTTGCCGCTTGCGGTGATGACTCGAAGGCGAAGCCCACCCCTGACGCAGAGACCGATACTCCGATACAATACGACCGCACACTTTCGATTCCCGGGCTCGATGGCAAAGTCTCGGCATTCTACAATGTGGATGGCGTGCTCAGCCTGGAGTGTACCTCGGACGCAGATTGTTTGGCAGCACAGGGATATTTTCACGCTGCTGATAGATTCTTTCAGATGGATCTGCGGCGGCGCTTGGCACGTGGACGCCTAACCGAGCTGGCCGGATCAATTCTATTGGATACCGATCATCGCTCTCGGACAATAATCGCGACAAAGGATGGCAAACCCGTCGAAGAGCAGATGTGGGCAGCTGCAACACCAGAAACTGTCGCCGCTGTTACCGCCTATACCCGGGGCATTAACGCTTGGATAGACGATTTGCGCAACGAGCGCAACGGCGCCAAACTATCCGCTGAATACGATTTTTCTATTATCGACAAGACGGTGATCGATGACTGGCATGAGCTTGACTCCGTGGCTTGCTTCTTACCCCTGATGGATTTACTTACGAATCGCGGTGCCGCAGACTTACTTGCGGCAGACGTTCTCGCGACGATGGGGCCGGACATGGGGCGCGACTTGGTTGGCTTGGCCACACCATCGCCATCGACTATTTTGCCCAGTATTGCAAGTGCGCAATCGGGTGAGTCGGGAGTCCCTGCGTCTCTAGAGAAGTGGAAGTCAGTGATCCAGGGGGCCAGAAAGATCGCGGGCGCAAGCCGGACAGCAGATGAGGTTGGCTCGAACAACTGGGTAGTCGCCCCTAGCAAAGCCGGTGGAAAGGCGCTGATGG
>JAESTW010000381.1 GCA_016763395.1 Kofleriaceae bacterium | reverse complement strand
TCTCAAAGACCTAAACAATCTAAAAATTGATGTGTCCGAGGGAGTAGAACCCAGTAAAATGGGTAGTGACATCCTGCTGATGAGCATGGACGAGAGCTTCACTCTTGCCGAGGCGACCGACACCAACCCCAAGACACTTGAGGCAGCGAAGACTATCGCCACCGAGCGAGATCAAGGAAGTAAGCTTGTGGGCGAGTCTATTGACGGTGGCTGGGCTCTTCGCTACGAAAAGGACCGAGACGATGGCAAGACAACCTACTATTTATTCGCACGCCGTGACGTCGATGGTAAGGCGTACTTTTGTCAGACCTCTGTCGGCTTCAAAAGCCTCAGGGACGGCGCTCTAGCGGCCTGCAAAACTCTTCGCAAATAGTTCCACGGGTACTCAGCGGCTCCGATACGCGGGCACCTTGCTCGTATCTTCATAGATCGTGTACGCTTTTTATCTACAAGTAGTGACAGTAGTAAGCCACTGGCAGCGCGTTTGCACCTTGCGCCCCGGACAAGAAACTCTGGTTCCACTGCCCGCGCGCCGGAATTCCCCTGTGTGTCGCCAATCGTGACGCCATGCTAACCACACTATTAGCGAAGAAGCCTACCTCTCCCCACCCTGTTCTATGTCTACCTGCACTGGCAGCTAGAGCGAAACTGCTCAATGGCCAGTCCATATACCTTCTAGGCTCCCTCTATTGTTCTTGCTGGTCCACAAACTCCGAGATACTATTTGAAGGATCATCTTCGCTCGAGAAGAACACTACAATTAGAAACAAAATTTGAAGCCTATTAAACGTGACACCCAATCTTCTCTTATCCATCTTGCGGTAATGATGGCGCTCAGTCTGGGTTCAGGACTGGGATGCTCGACAAAGCTAACGAGCTTTGTTTGCCAGCAAAACGAAGACTGCGTGGCGAATGAGCGGGCCGGGCGATGCGAAGATACCATGTTTTGCTCCTTCTCCGACACGAGTTGTCCGAGTAACTTCCGCTATGGAAGTGCCAGCGGAGCAATGTCCGACATGTGTACCGGCGAGGCACTGATTGGCGACGCAGCATCCCCAGACATCGTCGATGGAGGACGCGCTAATGCCCTCGATGCCGGAGCACATGACAACCAGGGAAGACCATCCATAGCAATGGCCCTCGGACGCAGTCACACTTGTGTACTCCTAGAAGAGCACCTCACGGCACCATCGGACAGAAAGAGTGTTTCGACCTGTTGGGGCGACAATACTGTCGGACAACTCGGCACAAACGTATCAACAGGCAGTGATGGTTCGCCCCAGAGCTCATTTTTCAATGGTGGCAGCGGTATCGCAACTGGAATCACGGCCGGACATCATACTACCTGCCGGTACAATGAACTCGTCTTTGAGTGTTTCGGAGACGACGGAAACGCACGTTTGGGGCCGGGTACCAGTTACGACTACAATGTTGACACTATTGATATTGGCCCTGGGGACGAGTCAGCAGTGTGCATCGATGGAACGCGAAACAGCGGAATGATTCCGAATGCCGCTCCCATCTATTGCTGGGGCAGTAACACCTTCGGCCAAATTCAGCCAGCAATGGGCTCAACAACTACGCTCAACCAAGCACCATTTCAATCGTTTCTCACCGACGAGACTGTAGTTATCGATGAGCTTGGTGTAGGCAAAGAACACGTTTGTGTACTGACAAGCCAGCCCGGGCTCAGTAGCGAAATCACCTGTTGGGGAAACTCTGAAAAATTTCAAGTTGGCAAACGGCGCCAAGGACCCGTCAAAATCGGAGATCCTTCAGCCCACATCTTTGGGCCAACGCTCATTGATGAGCTTATGAACCCAGTTCGGCTAGCTGTCGGCTACAACCACAGCTGTGCCATCGACAGGGACGGCACCGTGTTTTGCTGGGGCGGCAATGGTGCGAAACAAACCGCCCCAAACACCGCTGAACCTGCCATTGAGCATGCTACACGAATCACAGGGCTCAATAAAAGAGCCACCGCGCTCAGCCTTGGTAAAGATCATTCGTGTGCAATCGCCAACGACACACAAGTCTACTGTTGGGGAAGTAACGCCCTCGGACAGCTCGGACAGGGCGATAACACAGCGACAATTGGCGACCCGGTTGTCGGGATGGAGGGTACACGCCTCATGGGGGTCGACAGAATCGAATCCGGACAAGATCACACCTGCGCACATGTTCCCGCCAAAGGAGTGTATTGCTGGGGCCTAAACGACGAGCATCAAATCGACACGACTTCTACAACGCGATACTTCTCCGCCGTTCTTTCCTACGCCGAATCCGAGTGAACGAACCTGAGCTAAAAGCTAAGGGCTAACCGTTACTGGCACTCCACTGAATCCAGCGTTGCCTGTGAGTGTATCGTAGAATTCTTCGTCGCAAATGTCGTTGATACTTACGCCCGCATGAACCTCAGCAACCTGTAGTCGTATGCCTTTGCGATTGTGTCCCCAGCCGTGCGGAATGCTCACCACACCCGGCATCATCTCATCACTCAGTTGTGCCGGCAGCCGAACTTCACCAACTCGAGACGCAACCACGACCTCCGCACCCTCAGTGATACCTCGCTCTTCAGCGTCTTTGGGATGTATCAGTACTGTACACCGCTTCTTGCCCTTTACGAGCCTTTGGCTGTTGTGCAACCAGGAATTGTTTGAGCGTAGGTGCCGGCGTCCGATGAGCACAAGACCTCCATCGGGCGAGGACAGCAAATGTTGGTGCAGTCGTTTTATATCCCCCAAATAGGATTCCGGACAGAGTTCAATTTTCTTTGATTCGGTGTCCAAAACACCTGGTAGCTGCGGTTCTAGGGCTCCCAGGTCGATCCCGTGAGGAGAAGCTCGTAGCGACTTGAGCGAAAGTCCACCAGGCCGTCCTTTGTTTCCGTACGGGCCCGCACGCAACCCGATGTCCAACAACCGCCTTGGAGTAAGATGCCTGAGTGTCGCCCTTAAGAACTTCTCGGAGACAAAGGCGAGCGGTGCAGTGAACTTCCCCAGTTTTCTCATGGCTTGCTTGGGCGCTAGACGGATGTAGAGTTCGACAAATATCTCCCAGTCGTTACGCTCGTGCCCTTCTCGAGCGAATACTGCCGGACTGAACTTCGCAACGTTCCGTACAGACAGCATGTTGAGCGCTAGGTCGTAGTGGTCTCGTTGTAGAGGGCTTGCTGGCGGTA
>JAESTW010000033.1 GCA_016763395.1 Kofleriaceae bacterium | reverse complement strand
GTCCGAATCTTGCGGGGTTGCGGCAAATTTACGTTTTCCTTTCGCTCAGCACTTGGTCAATCAGGGCATAGACTCAGTTCTACCTGATAACGACTCAATAACTGAGGTGACGCGGGGAGCAATGTTTTGGTCCATCGTCGAGCAGTTGAATGCCTGTGGTGGCAACCGGCACTTCAGAGAAATTCACAACTACCTAGGAGACGGAAGAGGTGGTGTTGACGCTAGGAAAAAGTACCAGCTTGCGGACAAGATCGCTGGACTGTTCGAACGGTATGCAGTCTATCGCCCTGAGCTTCTTGAAGGGTGGGGTAGGGGAGCAGCGCATGGGTGGCAGTCCGAACTGTGGCGCGGACTGGGCACGAGTTTTCTCGACGTACATCCAGGAGCGCGTCTCGCGGAGTTTTTGTCCGAGCTTAAACGTGGCAGTGGCCCGATTGAGGAGATTCCCAGGAGACTGTTTCTGTTCGGCATATCTGCACTGCCGCCGCTCTACACTCGCATGATTAGTGCGATGTCCAGTCGCGTCGAAATACATGCATTTGTACTCAGCCCATCAAGACAATATTGGGGCGACATTCGGCGCGGACAGACCACAGGAGACGACGAGGAGCGTGAAGGAAACCCCTTGCTCAGCTCACTCGGGCGTCTAGCTGGCGATTTTCAGCAAGTATTGGAGGAAAACGCCGAATACAACGAGGTTGCAGAAGACTTATACGTGGAACCGGGAGCCAGCAGCATGCTCTCGGTATTGCAGGCGGACATACTGGATTCGCGGTGCCGAGGCACTTCTGAAACTCCAGCGTCTGAGCAAACGGAAGATGCTTCCATTTCGATTCACTCTTGCCACTCGCCGATGCGAGAAATGGAGGTATTGCACGACCAACTTGTTTCGCGTTTTGAAGAAGACCCGAGTTTAGATGCGCGTGACGTTGTAGTCATGGCCCCGGACATCGAGCTCTACGCGCCCGCCATCGAGGCTGTGTTTTCTAGCTCCAGAAACGATCGGCCCCGGATTGACTACAGCATTGTTGATCGCAGTGTTGCCAGTATTTCACGCCTGATCCAAGCGTACTCACAGCTTATCAAAATGATGAGCGGGCGAATGTCGACCTCTGTTGTTCTAGATTTGCTAGAGCATGAATGTATACGTGATTGTTTCGACATTGCAGAGGAAGACTTACCTCTTGTTTCCAAATGGGCGAATGAATCCGGTATTCGATGGGGCGTGGATGAAGAGCATCGAAAGTCTGTCGGACAACCTGAGCTGTCCGGAAATACCTGGCGCTTTGGTCTCGACCGCTTACTGCTAGGCTATGCGCTTCCCGGCGATGATCTGAATCTCTTTCATGGGGTCTTAGGCTATAATGACATGGAGGGCAGTCAGGCTGAGCTCCTGGGCCGATTCGTATCTTTCTGTAGCACGCTATTTCGTGCCAGGGATTCTATGGAGGATTCAGACCTCTTGTCCGATAGGGTCGAGTGGATGCTCGAGTTGCAACGCTCGATGCTATCCTCCACGGAAGAAAATATTCTCGAGTATCAGAGGATTAGAGACTCCATACTGGAGCTGGCGGCAGACGCAAACTCGGTTGGTTTTACTGGCGAAATTCCATATGAGACCTTGTGCTCGTTGCTCGAAAAGAGTTGGCAAGATACCAGTGGCGCACAGGGCTACCTCACTAGAGGCGTTACCTTCTGCCAGCTAACTCCCATGCGAAGTATTCCATTTCGTATCGTGTGCATTGTCGGAATGAATGATGGTGCCTTTCCGCGGAACAACGCATCGTTGGATTTTGACCTCATGGCGACAGAGCCACGCCTTGGTGATCGTTTGAATCGCGATGACGACCGCTACCTGTTTTTGGAGGCGATCTTAGCTGCAAGGGATTGCTTCCTGCTGAGCTATGTAGGTCAAAGTATTAAGAATAATACGCAGATGTTTCCGTCCGTGCTCGTTGGTGAATTTTTGGATGTACTACGGGATTCCTTTTCCTCTCCGAACAAAAACATCCTGGACCACATCGTCACGGTCCACCCGCTGCAACCCTTTAGTCCGAAGTACTATGCACCCAGCCAAGAGTACTTCAGCTACTCCAAAGCGTACTGCGAAGGTGCAAAGAGCCTCAATTCCCCGGCAGCAAGCGCAGGGGCTCAATTCTTCTCAGGGAGTTTGACCGGCAATGAAGAGCTTCTCGACGAGATACGAGTACAAGATCTCATTTCCTACTTTCAAAAGCCGACGAAGTTTTTGCTAGAGCGACGACTGGGAATCTATCTGAGAGACGAAGAAGAGGGGATGGCAGATCGCGAGCCTATCGAGATGGTTGGCCTCGATGTGTGGAAGGTCGCCAACGATGTTTTGCAAACTCTGCTTCGTGAAGGTGGAGAGCTGTCGTCGACAGATTTGTTTGGGTCGATGCGTGCAGCCGGACGAATTCCACTCGGTACGGTTGGTGAGTGCTGGTTCGAGGAGTTGTCCGAGGTTCTGGATGCACTGAAGGAGCGCGCACAAGAGCATATGGCTAGTGGTGCATTGGACAATGTCACTATCGATCTCAAAATCGGTAGCACACGGGTCTTGGGCGCTATCGACGGTATGTACCAGGCTGGTAGGTTGTCGCTCAGCTACAGTTCATTGGCCAATGTTTCCGAGGTGGGTGACTGGATACGGCACTTGCTAGTCAATTTACAATGCCAGGACGATTCTCCGATTGAAACGCTGATGATGGGGCGAGCCAAGCAAGGCCGCGGGGTTGATGTAGCGCGATACCGGCACGTTGACAATCCCGCTGCGATTTTGGCGTCGTTGGTGTCTTTGTACCGAGCCGGACAAAAGTATCCTTTGCCGCTCTTCCCGGTCGCCGGTCGAAAATTTGTTCAGGCTCTGAAAGGAAATCCCTACGACTTCTCCCTGGGCGATTTTGGCAATCCGAACTTCGCGAAATCGATCCAGGCGGCGACCACATCGTTTACTGGGCGCCAGCATCCGGCAGAATCACTAGATCCCTATGTCCAGCAAGTATTCGCAGAAGTGTCGTGCTTGGAAAGAGACTATCGTCCCTTTGCTATTGAAGATTCCGAGTATAGGGATTTTACAGAGGCATCGACATTGCTCTTTGGCCCTCTTCTGAGTCATCGAGAGGACGAACGAAGTTGAAACAGCTGAGTTTTCCGGGGATCCCCACCAAGAAAGAAGCGGTCACTGGCGAGCGGCCGTCGTTAGGCTTTCGTCCGCTCAAAATTCCACTCTTTGGAACGTCGCTACTGGAGGCCAGTGCTGGAACGGGTAAGACCTATACCATAGCTACACTGTATCTGCGGCTCTTGCTCGAGCATTCTCTTTCTGTCCGAGAAATCCTGGTGGTTACCTATACACGTGCTGCTACCGCCGAGCTGCGGGACCGCATCAGGCAACGGCTGCAACTCGCCTACCAGTTCTTGACGAGTGACAAGGACTCCGGTGACGCGACCATGAATGAATTCATGTCGTCGAGGACGGCCGGCGGTCATGCAGACGATGATCGAAGGAGAATCCTGGCAAGTGTACGTGAGTTTGATCAGGCCGCGATCTTCAGCATACACAGCTTCTGTCAGCGCATTCTTCAGGACAACTCTTTCGAAAGCGGGGCCGCGTTTGAGTCTTCCTTTCTCAGCGAAGAGTCCACGCTGGTTAGCGAAATTTGTGATGACTACTGGGCAAATGAGCTCTACGGTGCGAATTCGGCTACTGTCCGCTACCTACTGCATTCTACCAAGGCGGTTACTCGTCAGCGGGTCGCTGCGATTGCGTCCAAGGCGATAGGAAGTCCATTGGCTCGGGTAGTTCCACAGCTCAAGGCCAATCCGAGCGCAATAGAGGATTGGCAGCGTATACAAGTACAGGCACGGGTCCTGTGGCTGTCCGAGAAGGAGCTTGTACTGGCGGCGATGTCCGACAAGACACGGATGAATGGGAATTTGTATCGCAAGGCGAGCGTGCATGGAAAGTGGGCCGACGGAATGGACCGCACTCTGGCAGAAGGAGCAATCGGGATTGCATCTGGGTTTGACAAGTTTGAGAAGTTTACTAATGCTGGGCTTCATCGGGGACGAAAGAAAGGTGCGGAGGCACCGAGCCATGCATTCTTTGACCTCTGCGATGAACTTCAAGAACTCGATGCCGGACTGGCCGAACTCAAGGCGGAGTTTTATGGCAATCTCGCGGAGTTTGCTCGGACAGAAATACAGCTAAGGAAGGCTGCACTTGGTGTCCAGTCTTTTGATGACCTGCTAACGTCTGTTGCCAAGGCTCTGGAGGCGGGAGGGAACTCCCCGCTGGCGTTGACCATTCGCAAGCGATTTCCCGCTGCGTTGATTGATGAGTTTCAGGATACCGATCCAGTTCAGTACGGCATCTTTCGCTCGATTTACCATGATGCAAAAAAAGTCTCCCTATTTCTGATTGGTGATCCCAAGCAGGCGATCTACGGTTTTCGAGGTGCGGACATCTATGCGTACCTGGATGCTCGTCGTGATGCTGGTGCGCGTCGTTATACGCTGGGTACAAATTGGCGATCGGACCCGCCACTCATTCAGGGCGTCAATACCGTGTTCGCGAGTGCAAGCAACGCCTTTGTGTACGACGCCATAGAGTTTCGCAAAGTGGATGCTCGCCAGGGAGCCAGCTGTGCATTGGGCGGCAGCCTTGAGGGCAAGTCTGGCTTAGAAATTGTCTACATGCCCCGGACGGAAGAGGGGACTCGGATTGCAAAAGCGCACGCCAATGAGGCGGTTCCCAGGGCAACCGCGAACTCGATAGCGACCCTGTTATCAGGCGAAGGAACAATTGAGGGCAATGCGGTAGTGCCAAGTGATGTTGCGGTATTGGTTCGAAAGAATGCGCAAGCGCTGAAGATTCAACAAGCTCTTCGAAAGGTTGGCGTACCCAGTGTTGTGGAGGGCGACGCATCCGTTTTCGAGACCCTGGAAGCAATTCACCTTGAGCGTTTTTTGGCTGCGGTTATTGAACCTTCAGACTCCCGGTTGACGATGTCGGCTCTAACCACGATGGTCTTTGGCTTGTCCGGAAAAGATATTGAAAAGGTTCAGAGCGCTGATGGCGAGATCGATACTATTGTTGGCGAATTTAGGAAGTGGTCTAAAACCTGGGTGGAGCGTGGATTCATTCAGGCGTATAGAGAGATTCTTGCGGACTTGAAGGTTGCTCAAAGGCTGTTGGCAATAGTCGGCGGCGCTCGCTCACTCACGAACTTCTACCACCTCGGTGAACTCTTGCAGTCAGAGGCTGCAGCATCGAAACTCGGGCCGAAGGCACTCTTTCGCTGGATGAAACTAATGCGGCGCGACAGAGACTCTCGAGCCGATAGTATTGGCGAGACCGGACAAGTCCGACTTGAAAGCGATGCGGATTCCGTCAAAATTGTGACGATTCACAAAAGTAAGGGCCTAGAATACCCGATCGTCTACTGCCCATTCTTATGGGACGGAGCGCTAATGTCTCGGAGAGACCGTGACGCGTTTACCTTTCACGCGCCGGACGACCAACAGCTATTGCTCGAACTTGGAAGCGAAGACTTCAGCGAGCATGAAGCAGTAGCCTCAAGAGAGGCGTTGGCAGAGAACATGAGGTTACTTTACGTTGCTCTTACTCGGGCTAAGCACGTCTGCAGTGTGACTTGGGGAGCGTTTACCGGTGCCGAAAGTTCGCCGCTGGGATACTTACTTCACCAACCTGCCGACTTTGATAGTTCGCCTGCAGGGCTCGCGCGAGTGTTTACGACGATCAAGAACAAGGAAGAGCATGAAGTGTTGGCTGAACTCGGTGCCCTCGTCGCTCGCTCGGACGGTACTGTTTCACTTTCCATCTGCGAGGAGAGAGCGCTTGTAAACTCGTACTCACTGGTCGAAGAGTTCCCAGAAGAGTTGCACGCTCTCGAAGCCAAACGATGGAGCTATTCGGACAGTCGGTTTTCTAGCTTTACGGGGCTCGTACACCAGGGCAAGAGTAACTATGGTGAGCGCGACACAGACATTTTACTACGCTCGGAAATGAATGAGGAGAGTGCTACCGACAAGCCAGCCTTGGTAGAACATGAGGGGCCCCGGATTGGCCTCGCCGACTTTCCGAGAGGGGCCCGGGTGGGAACTATGATTCACGATCTGTTTGAAGCAACAGATTTTGTCTCATGTGATGGGGAAGAGAGAAAACCCCTAGAAGAGGCTTGTGATGCAGCCTTGGAGCGTTTTGGCCTGTCATCCGATTGGGCTCCAGATTTGGCCGAGGCGATTTTGGCTACGCTCAACACACCCTTGTCTTCGGCGTCGACGGGAGCCTCAATGCTTTTGTCCAGTGTAGGTCGCGACTGCCGGATTGATGAAATGGAATTTCTCTTTCCGCTGAAATCGGCGAGTGGAAAACTCTCTGCTCCGGACATAGCTCGTGTGATGAGGCGCCACGAAGGTGAAGCGTGGCAGGCGAGCTACCTCCGGCAAGTTGAAGCGCTCGACTTTCAACCATTGGCAGGCTATATGCGAGGTTTTGTCGATCTCATCTTTTGTGTCGACCAGCGCTGGTATCTGGCGGATTACAAAAGCAATCATCTTGGCGAGTATGCCGCAAGTTATGACGTGGCTGGGCTTCGAGAGGCGATGGAAAAGGGGAACTACTACCTGCAGTATCTAATCTACTCTGTTGCGCTTCATCGGTATCTCGGGCAGCGAATTCCCGACTACTCGTACGCGAAACATTTTGGAGGAGTTTTCTACTTATTTGTCCGGGGTATGTCACCGGACTCTTCGGAAACGGGCGTGTTTCGCACACTTCCCTCAGAGGCAATGATAGACGAACTCTCGCAGCTTTTTGGAGGGGAGTAGGGTGGCCGCACTTCTCGATACGCTATACGCTGAGGGGGCTCTTTCGGCACTTGATTTTCACTTTGCGGTGTCTATGGGCCGAATTGCAAATGAGGTGAACCCGGACGTATTGCTGGCAGCGGCGCTTCTCTCGAGACAACTGGGGCGAGGGCACGTTTGTCTAGAACTGGATACGCTGGGACCGGTAGCGTTAGGCTTGCACGGCGACACACTAACACTCCCGGATTCCGGGGCGTGGATTGCGGCAATTCGCACGAGTCCGCTGGTTAGCTCGGGGGAGGATATCGCGCCACTAGTTATAGACTCGGACAATCGCCTATATCTGTACAGGTTTTGGCAACACGAACAAAGGGTGGCGGACTACATTAAACGGGCGGCCAGATCATCTGGAGTTGTTGTAGACGATGAGACTTTGTTGTCCGGACTGAATCGATTCTTCCCCGTTGATACCTCGGGGGCGTCCGAGGGAGCGGATTTTCAACGAATCGCCGCAGTCGTTGCGGCCCAGAAAAAGCTCTGCGTTATTTCTGGAGGACCGGGGACGGGAAAGACATTCACTGTCGTAAAGATACTCGCACTATTGATCGAGCAGGCGCTACACGCCGAGTTACCAGCTCCGACCATTACGTTGGTTGCGCCAACCGGAAAGGCCGCGGCCCGATTGGTAGAATCGATACGTGCATCGAAGGCCGGCCTGGAATGTAGCGATGTTGTCCGAAGTGCAATTCCGGAAACGGCGTCGACACTTCACCGCTGTTTGGGCTCTATTGGAGGCTCAAGTACCAAGTTTAGACACAATCAGCACCACAGGCTCGCCACGGACATCATGCTCGTAGATGAAGCGTCTATGGTCGATCTAGGTATGATGCGGCGCCTGGTGGATGCGTTGCCAGAGGATGCTCGCCTGATACTAATTGGAGATATGGATCAGTTGGCATCGGTGGATGCTGGTGCGATTTTGGGCGATATATGCAACTCCGGGGGCAAACGGGGCTTCTCTCCCTCGTTTCAAACACGGATTTCTAAGTTTGCGGGTAGTAGCAGTGAAGGTCGACCGGACGAAGGTGTGTTGGCGGAGGCCGATATTGGCGACTGTGTTGTCCGCTTACAAAAGAGTTATCGTTTCGGATCAGGATCGGGCATTGCTGTGCTGGCCACTGCGATAAATTCTGGTGATAGCCAAGCAGCGCTTGCGGCGATCGAGAAATATCCAGAACTTTCGCTGGTACCCTCGGCACCTGTCGGCAAGCTTAGCACTGAGTTGCGGAATTCGGTTATCGAGGGCTACGGGGAGTATTTGCAACCTGCAACCGCAAGTGAGCATTTAAAACGCTTTGATGGCTACCGTGTGCTTTGTGTCCGGCGAACTGGGAGTTACGGCGTGGGTGCTCTAAACGAGATGATCGAAGCAGCATTGCGGCAGCGAGGACTCTTGGAAAGCCAGGGCCCGGACGACAACTATGAGGGCCGGCCTGTAATGATAACGGCCAACAACTACCAATTGGGCCTATTCAACGGCGATATTGGGCTGGTACTGAGAAAAGATGGCCGGTTGCGGGCCCATTTCTTGGGAGTCGACGGTAGTTTGCGAACCTTCTCTCCCGGACGACTGGGGCGGCACGACAGTGTTTTTGCGATGAGTGTTCACAAGAGTCAAGGGTCAGAGTTTCGCAAAGTTGCAATCGTATTGCCAGAAACAATGAATCCCATCATGACGCGAGAAGTAATCTACACAGCGGTGACTCGCGCCAAAGAGAGTGTAGAAATTCACGGAAGCCCCGAAATACTTGCTCGGACAATTGCGGAGCGGCGAGTTCGATCCTCTGGGTTGCGAGCGGCACTTTGGGGCCCGGCTTTCACCACGGGCTGCTAGGGCACAGGGACAAATAACGGACCTATTTCTGGGGCCGGCACTGAATAGTTCTCGCGGTTGATTGTCCGGCTGGTTGTGTGAAGAACTGCGTTGACGGAGAGTGCACTGGTTCGGACGTTTGCCAGACGGCGGGAGAAGGGGACAACTCAATGGTGTGCGTACCCGCTGCTGGAAACTGCTATACACCCACTGAGTAGGTAAGGCTTGCTATATACCGATGTGCTTGCTACGAGTGTATATGATTCGACTCGCTCTAATAACTATTCTTGTTCTATCCGGCTGTGGAAACGACGATATTGATATCGTCGGCGACTCTCCCGAAGTCGCAGCCGAAGAAATCGCTACTGCGGTTTGCGGATTGCAATCAAGTTGCACTACGTACAGAACTCGCTGTTCGACAACCGACGACGTGACGACCTGCGAGATTGAGAGCAGTGAGCCTGACAGCTACGACGAGTGCCTCGCTGAGACACAACCAGAGGTCTACGCAGACCTTCTTTGTACCGAACTCACAGCCGCACAAGAGAGGCTGGTCAACGTTTGCATCAACAAGCTCATCGAGCGAGGATGTCCGACTCTTGCTGCAGCAGAAGCTAACGCCGCAGATATTGAGGCAGGTCGCGACCCGGAAGGCGTGCCACCCGTTCCAGAGTGCGTGCAAATCGGCGTTCTCTTCGATGGCTGTGACGAAGGCAATAACGGCTAGTCAGCCTCGAAACAACGGCGGTTTGCGCGATTGATGAAGCGCAGCTCTAAATGTGTCCGATGAGCACGGTGATCCTTCTTCGCGCTATTCTGGGAGACCCTGGCCAGCAGACTCTTCTGCCGTTTCACCAGCAGAGACCGGTTGAGTGCCTTCGCTTGACTCCTGCAAAACGGTCTCGCTTCGCTCCTTCACCGATTCCAATGGAACTTCGACAGTAGTCTTAATTCTTGTTGGTACCGGTGCCCGGGGTGTCCGAAACGCTTTTGTCGCTGAATCGATTGCCGCCTGTGGGCCTCGTAGGCCGACGATAGCTTGGTCAATGTTGAATTCTGATTCGATGAGTTTGGCGATGTCGCCCGGACGAAGGTGCGCTAGCATTTGCGCGTAGTTTTCAAAGTAGTCATCTTCAAGCTGATAGCGGGCAAGCTGAGTGAGTCGGCTAGCGGCCTGTGCAGCAGTTGGCGAAGCCGCGCCCATCCCGCTCATACGGTTTTTCCTGGCGTCAGCAAATGAGCGAAGGTAGCCGTCGGGATTGTCACGCAGGTCTTTCAAGATATCGACAATGGCATAGATGGCCTCCGCACTTCGATCTGCGTCGACGTTGCCAGCGATGCTCCAGAGTCCTAGTCCGCGCTCAGGCACATACTTTGAGTACATACCGTAGGTGAGGGCGTATTGCGATCGCAGCTTTAGCAGTCGGTCGTTGAGTATCGCAGTCAATACATCTCTGGCGGGCATGTCCGAGCCAATTCCTCGGCGCCCGCGGAAGGTGAGAGATATACTCAGGCTGCTGCGGTCGGGTTGCACCAGTGAGACAATTGCGGTCTCGCTCTGGGTCGGCGTCTTGGGGAATAGCGAGCCTCTTGGCTTGAAGCTTGGTGCCCGAGCGAAGTTGTAGACCACGTGCTCGTACATCAATTTGGCATCAAATTTTCCAGCGATGATTAGGGTTGCTCCACGGACTGTCCGGTTCTGAACTGCCCACTTTTCTACAACCTTGGGGGTAAGACGAGCGATGGTTTTCGACGTGATATTGGTTTTGGTGTAGGGGTGATTTTTGCCGTAGACCGCTGCCTTGAGCCGGCGGCTATAGGTTTCTCTATCTAAGCTTTCTGCATACTTCATCCGCTCTCGCAGCAATGCAAATTCGTCTTTGTCGTAGATTCTCTCATGCGTTTCAAACTCCGCAGCGAGTAGCAGCATTGCAACGTCAGCATTCTCTGCGGTCAGAGAGCGGGAAAACACGGTGACATCGTAGTCATCGGCCCCTGGTAGAAGATTGGAGATTCCCGGTGCTTCATCAGGAGAATGTGATGACCCATTTGGGATCACGAGTTTCATATGAACCAGTGGCAGGTCATCGATCGGCCAAAAGAGCAGATTGAGTCCGTTGTCGAGCCGCAAGCGCTGGATGTTTTGCTTCTCTCCTTGTCGGCTCGGCAGAGGCAGAACTTCGTGTGCTTGGGCCACAGTCTCGTCACTCGGAGCCAATGGCCGCTCTTGTTTTGGCGAGCTCACGCTATACGTAAAATTGCCCTTGTCGTCCCCGTCTTCACTACTTCCGCCAGGTTTGATAACTAGGTATCGGGGCTGGTGCTTGGAAAAGAGTCGCTGTGCTGACTGATGTACGTCCGACTCGGACAGGTTTTCTAACTCCACCAATAGCTTGTTTATCTCTGTTGCGTGGGACCTGTTTTGCGTGTGGTCTGCTAACATTGTCGTTCGATAATCGCGGTCCTCGAACTGAAGCAAAATTCGGCGCTTTCCCGCTATCTGAGCGATGTAGTCGCCCTCTTCATCAAGTAGATTGTCGAGGCTTTTCTTAATCAACTCTTTGGCGTCGGACAAACCTGCGTTCCGATCGAGCTGGACTACGGCAATGAGAGCCGGCGCTTGTGCTCCTCCCATAATTAGTGCCTGTGCGGACGTCGCCCAAGCGTGCTTCTCCGCCTCTTTGCCAAGAAAGTAGGAGAGGCCATTGGCGACTTGTGTTTGAAGCCGAAATTCTTCCTTTCCGCGGGGCTCAAGCGGCCAAACGGAAAAAAGATAGGGATTGCGAATATCTAGACGTGCGACGTCTCTCTTCTTGGTCTGCCAAATCGTTTTTGGCATTGGAATTCTCTCGGTGTGCTTCGATGAAAAACTGCGAAGCCAGGTCTTGGTCAGTTTGGTGATGCCGGCGCCGGTGGTCGGGCCAGAGAATACAAAGATAGTGTTTTTGGGCGTGTAGTTGTTCTTGATGAAGGTACACGCGTCGGCCAGGGTTAGCGCGGCGATGGACTGATCGGTGCCGATGACATTTCCGAAGTATGGGTGGTTTTCGTCGTAGATAAATTCAGTGAGAGCTCGCGAGAGTTTGGGCCCAACTCCGTGTGCCTGTTCTCGGGCCTCATTTCGGACAACTTCTCGGGCTCGAATAAAAGTCTTTTCACCAAGCCCAAGACAGCCACGTTTCATGCGAAGCATTTCCAGAGCGAACACCTTGTCTAGGTTGTCCGGGTGAAATGTCGTTTGGTAACTGGTTGAGTCCAATGTAGTAAAGGCGTTCCAGTAGCTACTCACTTTACTGAGCGCATCGCTAACGGATTCTGCCCCAGGTTCATCGTTGACAGGTCCCTCAAACATCAAGTGCTCGACTAAGTGCGCGAGCCCTCGTTTGCCGGGCGGATCCTGGCTAGCACCGACGGTATAGCGAACTTCCATTCGAATCAGGGCTTGCTTCATGTCCGGCTGAATGAGGATATGGAAACCGTTTTGTTCATAGTTCTGAGCACGCCGGACGTGAGTGTTATCCTTTTCCGGTCGGTTGGGCAGTATGTATTGGGTTGTACATGCAACGAAGCCAAAGCCAAGAAGGCATACGAGTATGCCGAATAGAGTGAGTCTAGAGCGGGATTGGAGTGCTAGCATTAGTTGATCCTCCACAACCACGTACCCACTGATAAGGCATAGGATTGTTCAAAGTTGTGATCGGACATCACGTTAAGTGAAGCCCATACGAAACTGTCCGCAACATAGGTCGCCGTCATTCCCGCGCTAAAAAGAGACGGACCATCAATATTGATAGTATTGGAGGTCTCTAGTGCCAATTGCCACTTTACACGTCCGTAGGCGATTCCAGCATTCATTCGCAGCAAGGTAGAAGACGAGCTGACGTCTGTTCCAACCGGAATATAGTGAAACGAGTCTATGCCTAGATCGAACTGGGTAGAGTAGTAGCCCTTGCTCGAATGATAGGTGCCGGACGCTCGAAGGGCCGTTACATCGGGAAAGGTTGATACGAAATCACTCGCTCGCAGCAGGCCACTATGTTCACGAATATTGGAGTCGTCAGCGTCGTTACTATCGTAACTCTTGAGGTATCCCAGACGCAGCGTCAGCCCCCGGTAGTAGCTCTCTTCAAGTACTTGTACGGTGGCAGCACCTTGCACGGTTCCCTGTTCCTCCAGATAAATCGGCTTGCGCTCGCCGTTGCTGAGCCGCATGAATCCCACGCCGTCGATCCAAGTTTGGCTGGCAGCCAAATACAGACCGTACCGCCCCTTAACAATATGGGTGTAAAACTCGGTGCGCCTCACAGGGCGTTGTCCATCTTCGGTGCTGGTGCCCAATGAGATACCCATACGTTTGCTAACTCTGTCCAGAGTAGTAAATGGCAACCACGGAAGTGCCCATTCTTCCAGTTTGGCAGTATTGACAAGCTCAGGTTGATATAGGTCTTCGACTTTGAGCAGCTCCAAAGGAATCCTGTTTGTCTTGCCCGATAAGGAAGAACGCCATTGTCGCTCGCCGTACACGTACAGAACTCTCTCCCGGACAGATCCATCAAGCTGATAGTAGACGAAAACCCCGTGCTTATAGCCCCGTTCGAAGGTGCCCGAAGTCATGACCTGTCCGCTTTCGTAAAAGAATTCGGACTTTCCCTCCATGACCCCTTTTTTGACTTCATATCGCCAGCGAGGAGCACCGCCGGGATAGAGCAATTCGACAGTGTCGGCGTATGCGGGGGCGGCTAGAGAGAATGCAAGGCCCAGTACCACCCCGCAGAAGAGCGGCACCCTACGGGAGACAAGGCTTCGGGATACAAGCTCAGGGGAGACAAACAGGAATGTCCGAGAACTTCGTTTCGGTTTTGAAAATGACACGTTGGGTAGTCGGGTAATTTTTATTCGGGTCGGTTCCAAAAAAGAAGCGAGCCTTGACGACTATACTTTTTGGGGTAGCCGTCGACAAAAGGCTATAGGGAATCCGCCAATTGTGCCACTGTCCGGGCACCAGAGTCGTGTCTTTTGTCTTCACCCGCTTTCCAATTGGTCCGTCGAAGAGTCGTTCGAGCCGATATCGTTTGGGCTTTCGCTTGCTACTCTTCTCAGCCACTTCTATAACGATGGAGCGATTGACACCACCAGAGGGCAAGTTGTGCGCTTGCAGCCGGTTTGCAATGCGCAGCTGAAGCTCGTTCTTGTCCTGGCACATGGTGACCTTGAGGGCTGAGTTCACCATGTCAGCGTCGTACGCCCCCGGAAAGGAATGCTCGCGTCCGGTTGGCATGTGACAGTTGATGCACTCCAAGCCGCGTGCGGCGGCCGGGCTCTTTCTGAATTCCGCATATGTGTTTTGCATAGGCTGGGAGGTGTAGTGCACAAGGTTGCCCTTTGTATCGAGTTTGGGGAAATTGAATTGATGACACCCGGCGCACATGGCGGGAGATCCGAATTCGGGATCGATACGGGTGTCGTGGGGCGAATTGCCTGCTTTGGTTCTCGATACGAACTCGCCGCTTCGCAGATGGCAAGTGACGCAGTCAACCCCCTGCCGCATCGCCGGACGCTTTCTGAGCGCGATTGCATTTTGGGCCAGAGTTCTCGGTGCATGGCAGGTTAGGCACCATTTTCCTGGGTGAGCGTTGTACTCGTAGCGAAATACAGCGTTCTTGCCCGCGGACGAGTGTAGACTAGATCGCCACTGTCGCCACTGAGCATTGTGGCATTGTTTGCAGCTATTGTTGTCGCTAGCCTTGTCCGGTGTCGCTTTGCCCGGCGACGCGGTTGCTGGTGAAATCCAGACGAGGGCGACCAGCAAGAGAATATGCATTGCCCAAGGCGGAAACACTGTGAACCGAATCGTCATTTTGGCTATTGGTATAAGTAGTAGCCGTTGGCGAAGAGTCGAATCGTGCCATCGGCTGGCAGGTCCTCAAATTGAAGACGAATAGAATCACCCTTTGCCAAGGACATGGTTTTTGTGTCTTGCATGCACAGGCCTTGCGGGCACGAACTGGGCACAATGCGAGTGTCGCCGACCATGAGCCATGCTGCGTCAATGTAGGTAACTTCCCCAAACTTTTCCTCGCTAATGAGAACCGAGAGCTTTCCGTCTTCAACTAACGAACGAGGGATTTCCAGAGATTGATTTTTCCAGTTTTTCGTGCCCACCAAGTCTCGGAGAATCTCTCCCAGCTTTGTGTCCGAGTTTCCGGCATACACATAGGGACAGCGACCCTCCGTTTGGCATTCAGAGCGACGTTTCTTCCACTTTTTAGACTCCTGGTTGGTCATTGATTGCCCATCCCAGGTGAATTGGTTGTTTCGGTATCGTTCACGGCCGTACGCCAAGACTTTGGGTTCTCGTTTTTCGAAGTACTTCAGCCTTGCAGGTCTGTCGCAGATGGTTTCGTGTAGGGTGAAGCTGCCGTTGTCTTTCCAGGTTAGGGCGCCGAATACATTCTCGGAGAAACTCTCAACCAACGTACCATCCTTAGATGAGAGGATAGTGACAAAGGTAGCCTCTCCCTCACCATCGAGGGGCGCAGAGATACGCACTGCTGCTACGTTCTTGTGTGTAAAGGCTAGCAACTCAATGGTCTTAAATTCAGCGAAGAGATCTTGGTTCTCATACACTACACTGTCGTTGAGCCACAACTTGAACCCGCTTTTGCAAGCAGTGGGCAGGTTGGAGTAGTATGTGGCAGAGCAGGTCAGCCGAAGCGTATCCGCCTGGCCATCGCCGTCGAAATCTAGGGTCGTGGGGAATGTCTTAGATAGTGTTCTGGGGAAACGCATTGACGTAGTCTCGGTCAGCGTCCCATTGTCGATTTGTACGTGAATATGTTGCAGTTCTTCCTCGTGTTTGACACGGAGGACAAATCCACCCTGGGCAGCTTCTGCCCGCAGTGCCTGCCACTGTCCGAATGGAGCTGCTTTGGCGGCATCATTCGCTTGAAAGCTGAGAACGTTTCCGTCCAGCGTGAGCGCGATAGTCGTTGTGTCGCAAACGTCGTTGAACAACGTACATTGTTTTCCAAGTACAACTGTTTTTGAGCCGTCCTTGATTCTGCGGTGGATTATTGTCTGAGTGACTACACCGGGGATTGGCGGCTTTATTTCAGGTACAACAACCGCCTCGATCGGTAGTTTCTCTGGGGCAACATCATCCACCACAGGCTGCGCAAGGGGAGCACTAGGCGTCGAATGGCTTGCGCCCACCGTATCCGAATTTGTGCCGCAAGCCACAGTTCCACTACTAGCCGCGATTAGCAGCCCCCCTACGATATATCGAGTTATCATGCTTATCGAAGTATAGCCGAATTGTTAGTCACTGTGAAAAGAAGGACTTTCGGAAGCACCTAATTTGTTGGCCTGACTTGCCAGTGAGTTGTACAATGTACGGATGCCAGGCGCGTTGTTGTTTGTAGGGTAACCTGTTTAGCTGTCGTACGTAGACCCGACAAAACGGAATGTAGTTGAAATGCCGGAAATTGAAATAAACGAGAGCACTAGGTTGTTTTGCAACCACTGCAAATCGATCTACCGTACTGGTTTTGAGCACTGCCCTAACGACCAGACCTTGCTTACGCCACTGGTTGACGACCCGATGCTTGGAGTGACCTTGGGCACCCACTACGTCATCGATAAGTGCGTCGGCGAAGGCGCGATGGGCAGAGTTTATCTCGCTCACCACGCGCGATTAACCAAGAGAAAATTCGCCATAAAAATTCTGTTGGGAGAATTGGCCGCAGATCCGACAATGCGGATGCGATTTAGCCAAGAAGCGGAGGCAGCGAGCCGGCTACAACATCCCAACGTTGTTCCGGTTTTAGACTACGGCAAGACCGACGAGGGACTGCTCTACCTGGTAATGGATTTCGTTGAGGGGGAGCCTCTCTCAACGAGGCTTAGTCGCGGCCCTTTGTCCGAGAACGAGGTTATTTCCTATTGCAAAGAATTGTGTCTCGGTCTAACCCACGCACACGAGCACGGGTTGGTACACCGGGATTTCAAGCCTGAGAACGTTGTTCTAGTAAAGACCGACCAAAAGGTTACGCCGAGGATTCTGGATTTTGGATTGGCAATTATCACCTCAACGGAGGAGTCTTCTGTCCGACTGACCTCCGCTGGCATGGTCGTTGGTACTCCAGCTTATGTTTCCCCGGAACAGGCGCGAGCACTTCCGGTTGATCGTCGGACAGACTTGTTCGCGCTCGGCGTCTCTATGTACGAGATGACCGTCGGTATGCTTCCCTTTGATGGCGGCGTAATAGAAATACTGTATTCCAATGCAACGCAAGATCCGCCGGCGTTCGCGGACAGAAATCCCGAGATACAGGTATCTTCTGCACTCGAGAAACTCGTACTGAAGCTCATGGCCAGGGAGCTGGACGCCCGCTTTCAGACTGCAGCAGAGGTCTACGAGGCGCTGTGTGGAATCGAGGCTACTGCAAGTAAACACAATACGCAGCAAATCGTATCGGCGCAAATTGCTCTTCGAGAGATGGAGTCGGCCCGGACGGTAGTGCCCTCGCCTGGCCAAGTGGGAACGATCTCAGTATCGGACATCCCACTGGTCGCGGAGGAGAAATCGAATAAGAAGGCCTTCCCAATATGGGCGATTGGCGCTGTGCTGCTACTTGCTGGTGGCGCTTTTGCTTACACTCAGTTGGGGGGAACAGCGAAAGACGATGGTTCGGGCGCGAAAGTGACCAGGGTTGAGGCCAATACCGAGAAGGCTGGAGCGGAGGTGTTGAACGCGGCTACAGCCCCTGAAGTCCCGGTGGTGGTTGAGACAGTAGATGCAGCGGCTGGCGAGACTGAAGGCACTGCCGCAATACTATCGGGGGAGCCGGTAGAGTCTACCGTTGCCGACGCTGCTGTAGTGGAGCCCATTCTACCCAACGAAGCATCCGACAATAAAGCTAAGCGAACAGTCCGGACAAAAGTTCGAGGGACAAAACGCCCGGATAAAGATTCTGATGCCAAGAATCGCGATCCTAAAACCATCAAGGACTCGCCACTAGCCGTTGAGAAGATTCCCGAGAAACCTGAGGTGAAACCAGCCGTGGTGATTCCGCCCGTCGTCCCTGAAAAACCAGTTGTTAAACCGGTTGTCAAAACACCGGTTCGCTTGCCTCCGCCCAAACCCAAGAACTTTGACGCAACTCCTTCTATCTCTGGGCTATCAGTCAAAGGGCTGTCTAGTCGGGACGTCAAGCGAGGGATTGACCGAAGAATGGCCAGTTTGCGAACTTGCTACCAATCGGCGTCCAAGCGCTCGAACAAGGTCACAGCACTATCGGTTAGGGTTTCTTTTGTGATCGATGAGGCAAAACGACCGACGCAAATAAAAGTCAGCGGTGCCTCTCTTGCTGGACTAGGTAGTTGTATTACTTCGTCAGTAAAGAAAGTTCAGAGTCGAAATGCCCCGGACACTGGCGTGGCTAGGGTTTCCTTTTCTATCAAATACGCGCCCAACTAAATGCAAAAACTTCTGCAAACACTTCGCCACGTACCGTACAGCTCAAATTGTGTCTTTTTGCCCTGTGTCGTGTTGTCCTTTGCCCTTCTATCGACTTCATCAGCGTGTCTCGACCCACTCACTGATGATGAAGTCGCTCTGTCTGGGGCAATTTTGCCCGAGGGAAGCACAGTGGCTGATGCCCACGAAGACCCGCTTGTCGAAGCTAAAATTTCGGACAATGATGGAGTCGGTTCTCTGGTTCCTTTGCTGAGCGGCTTTGCGGACGGTCAAGCGATTCAATACTGGGATTTTGGAGAAACGGTAGAGTTCGCGATTCCCTTTTATATTGTGGTCGAGCGAGACGGCGACAACAATTTGGTTCGGACAGGACATCACGCGATCATCGACCGTATTCCCGGCGATCAGGGCTATTCACCCTATTGGCGGGTGTTCTATTTGGAGGTCACAGCGGCCTATCAAGGAGAGATAATGCCATCCTTTGCTGCAGTCGATGAAGCGATTGGGCTAGGACTCGTTGGCGAACCGACCAACCCTGGAGTTGTTGTCAATTGCCCTGTCGTGGCTAGTGATGTCCGGCTGGCTGTTGGCGGTGCGGGTGGGCCGGTGTCTCCACCATCGCTATTCTATTGGAACGGACGGACAGTGAAATACTACAACTTTGGTCCACAGAACGTTGATGGGGCCCGTTTGGTGGTCAACGAGATGTACACATTGCGGCGTGAGGGCAGGGAGGCACTCAGTGAACCTCGGCGTGGTGTGGACATTACCGGCGATGGCGACCTTTGGGATACCAACGACATATTCTTGTCGAGTATCGGCGCATCAGACTACTCACCCCTTGTCCGGGTAAACAACGTTGCGGTGCCACTGGCCACCAATAGTATTGATTCCGCCCCCTTGGAAGTCGATTTTACGACCAGTGAAGACCTATTCAATCCCGGCCCTGACCCGGTGAATGTAGTTG
>JAESTW010000380.1 GCA_016763395.1 Kofleriaceae bacterium | reverse complement strand
GCCCGTTTGGTGGTCAACGAGATGTACACATTGCGGCGTGAGGGCAGGGAGGCACTCAGTGAACCTCGGCGTGGTGTGGACATTACCGGTGATGGCGACCTTTGGGATACCAACGACATATTCTTGTCGAGTATCGGCGCATTAGACTACTCACCACTTGTCCGGGTAAACAACGTTGCGGTGCCACTCACCACCAATAGTATCGATTCCGCCCCCTTGGAAGTCGATTTTACGACCAGTGAAGACCTATTCAATCCCGGCCCTGACCCGGTGAATGTAGTTGCTGTTGAGGTCGAATCCAGGGCGAGAAATTGCCCACACCAAGCCGCCATCGGAGAACTCTAATGAGGACCTTCTTCAGACTACAACTGGCAGCGCTTGCACTGATTGGTGTTGGGTCGGCGACAGGGTGTATTGACTCGTTGGAACCGGACGTTGGGCCCTTGATTCGCGAGAGTTGTTTCGATGAGGACTCAAACCCGGACGTGGCGGTGAGTTACTCGGAGCAAATTGTTCCGCTATTGTTCGAGACGCCGACAGCCGGCTGTCTTGAGTGTCATGCGCCGAATGCGCCGACACCGGAGGGGTATCTGATCTCGGGACTGGACGTGTCAAGCTACAACGCGCTTCGGTCTGGTGGGAACATCGCGGGAACATCGGTGATCATTCCCGGACAACCTTGTGAGAGTATATTGCTGCAAAAGACTGCTGCCGGGCCTCCCTTCGGCGGGAGAATGACGCTCAATAGGCGGCCTGTGCTGTCCGATGAGCAGACTCAACTACTTCACGATTGGATAGTCGAAGGTGCACAGAATAATTAGAGTGCTAGCCCCGGTGCCACTGTCATTTGCACTGAGTTGTGCCGGTGGAAATCAGTCCAACCCGCTTGTCGTAAACTTGGATTCTCCGCCACCAAGGGTACTCGACGGCTGCCAGCGAGCTCAGCGAAAATGCACGGTGTGCCACACGATCGAGCGAATTTTGCACTCGAAAGTACCTTCGGCCAGCGCTTGGAAAAAGTACGTACGAAGGATGCGGCGAATGCCGGGGGCTGGAATATCATCTACCGACGAACCGCTAATTGTTGATTGCTTGGTGTTCCGAAGTTTCGGAAATGAAGGCTTGATTGAGTTGAAAGAGGCTTCAAAGTGATACGAAGTATTATAGTAATTTGTCTTATTGGACTTTGGTCATCTGTGGCTTTCGCAGATGAGATTGAACGCAACTTCTCAGGGTCTGTACAGCTCGACTATTTGGCTGTGGCGACCGAAGATGTCGGTAGAACCCAGGGCTTGGACGGCGCTACGGTTGAGCTCTCGCTAAAACTCGCAATCGACTTTGATGACGAGGTCTCCTCAAACATTAAGATTTGTGTTGCGTGCCACGGCATTGAGCTTGGCATGGCTTTCTTTGACATTCGAAAGTCCGACTTGCTTAACTTCAGAGTAGGGCGCTTTACACCGCGTTTCGGTAATTTCCCTCTGCGCCACGATCCAGCGAACCACCGTACGAGCGACAAACCGCTTCCCTACGATATGGGGCGAATGCTTCGGACAACGGAGTGGAACATGAGCGTCTTGCCAGCTCCTTGGGTAGACAATGGAATCGAGATAAGCGGCACTAAGTTTATCGGAGATACTTCCAGGGTTGACTACGCGGTGTACGCAATTGGTGGTGCTAAAGGGAACGATGATGCATTTGATTTGGACTACGTTCAATCGAGATCACGCAATCGCTACTACGTGGACAATAACTCCCGTCCGTCTGTGGGGGCTCGTCTGGCGGGCTCCTTTGGACTCACGGACAATCTCACTATATCGCTAGGTGCGTCCGGCATGGGAGGGCACTACGATCCATCGAATAACTTGAGCTACTTGGTTGGTGGCGCGGATTTTGTATTGCAGTACAAACGGATATTCTGGCGTAGTGAGTATCTGGTTCGGAGGACAGAAGTGTTCTTAGGAGATGACCCGGCGAGTCGCTTTAAGTACGGCCCGGGGGCCGATGGCGAGTTTGACAACTTCTTCATCAAGGACGGTTTCTATTCGGAACTTGAGTATCCGGTGAGTTCCAAGGTTGATTTGATAGGGCGCTGGGATGGTATGCGGCGAATTGGCAATGTGGCTGCGAACAGTCGCTTGCGGTCAGAGAGTGCGATTCTCAGGTATACGGCGGCTTTGGCGTATAAGATGAAGGTTGGGCTGCGGATTAAGAGCAGTATTGAGTTTTATGACTTCTCTGATTTTGAGGATGAAGTGGCGATGCATATAGCGTTGGCTGGGCCTTTTTAGCCTCTGGTTTTGTGAATGCGGGTGGCACTGGCTTTGTGTTGGTTGGTGGCTGCGCTGGCTTTGCGGGTTGGATGTGTCGGGGCTTATGGGTGCCTATGGGAGCTTGGTTGCGTTCGAGTATTGTATCCAGGGGTGACTCTGTGATCGCGAACGTATAGGAAGTTGTCGCAAGCGCGAGTGGGCGCCTTGGCTGCGTGGGAACGCACTTCGCTTCGTACATTCCTCAGGTGGGTAGCCGTGTCCGGTGGAGTTCCGACTGAACATTGGGGCGTCCGAGTTCCTTCGTCAAGAACTACGCAAAGAGCGTACCCACTTCACCTGACGCCTGCGGCACCTTGATTAAACTCTGTCCGGTTCTTTCAGTTATTCGTGGTTCATCGTACGCAGTAGTCTCCTGGCCTCTCAAACTGATTTCAACCTTTCCTCCAAGTCGGATAGTAGTGGCCTATACGTTAGCCATCGCTAAGTCACTCCTGGAAGCAAAACTCGGACGCAGAGTTCAACCCCATTCCCTCCCTCCCCCCACCACGGAGGATTGGTAGCTCCACCAGACACTCAACGTACCTCGGCAAATTTGTCCGAACTCATATTCCGGCCATTCTCCCATCGCGGGGATATCAACAGCGGTCCCCGAGGCAAGCACAGGCGGGTGGTGAAGGGGATTTGGTCTGCTAGTGGAGTCCTTGACGAGCACAATCAAACGCATCCATGCAGAGTCGGAACTCCACCGGACATACCCGTCCGGTAGCGAGGAGAGCACGCAACTCGCAGGCCATCGCCGTCACCAAAACGCCCCTCGCGCTTGCGCCAAGCCCCTATACCTTCACCATCGCCCAGTCACCCCTGGAAGCAATACTCGGACGCACAGATAACATCCAAGCACTCACCAACCCAGCAAACCAACCACCAACCAAACGCACCTACAAATGCGTATCCAAAAAGCGAACAATCCGAGTCTCCATATAGACTCGGTCCTTCTGCGATCGCGGCATATGCCGTTCGTTGGGGAAAAGTAGCAACTCATAGTCCTTCTGCGCATCGATCAACGCATTGATGAGCCGAGCACTGTGACGAAAATGCACGTTCTCATCGATGAGACCGTGTATCAGCATCAGTCGCCCCTCCATCTTGTGCAGATGGTGCATGACAGAACTTTCCTTATACCCCTTTGGATTGGACTCCGGCGTGCCCATGTACCTTTCGGTGTAGTGAGTATCATAGCCGTCCCAGTGCGTAACTGGCGCGCCGGCAATTGCCACGCGGAAGGTCTCTGGTGCCCGGCCTAGCGCCAGCGCGGACATATAGCCACCATAGCTCCATCCGTACATTGCGACACGCTTCGCATCGGCCAAGCCCTGCTCGACGAGCCACTCGACACCGTCAACTTGATCCAAGAGCTCGATGTTGCCCATGTCATGCTTCATGGCTCCCTCAAATGCAAGGCCGCGTCTAGCTGAGCCTCGGTTGTCCAGTTTGAAGACAAGATAGCCCTGGTTGCAAAGATACTGCGCTCGCATGTCGACACACAAATCCCAACTGTCCGAGACTAGCTGGGCATGCGGTCCGCCGTACACACTGATCACCGTGGGGTAGGGCGCTTGAAACGAGCTGGGCGGCCGATACAGAGCTCCGTGCAGTGTCACTCCATCTCGAGTTTGAAGTGTAACCAGTTCTGGTGGCGAAAGCTTGAGTGCCTCTACCTTGGGATCGGTGGTATCCCATATTGTACGGACAGTAGCACCTGACAGTAGGTTGCGGACGTTGACCTGAGGAGGATTTTCGACGGATGAGTGAATGTCGACAAAGTGAGAGAAATCGCTGCTAATGACAACCGAGTGAGTACCCTTCTCGGAGGTGATAGCACGAAGATCTTCGCCATCGAGCCCAACGCTGAAGAGTTGCTTTTGTGTCGGATCCTCTTTCCCGGACAGAAAGTAGATCTGTGCTGCAGTCTGATCGACGGCAACTATTTCGTCGACCAGCCATGGACCATCGGTTAGCTGACGAACAAGCGAGGCGTCTTGATCATAGAGATACAAGTGTTTGAACCCGCTGCGCTCAGACGCCCATACAAACCCGCCGTCCCGGAGTGGAAAAAAGCTCTTGTGCAAGTTAATCCATACATCGCTTTCTTCGTGCAAAACTAAGCTTTGCTCTCCATTACTCAGGTTGAATCGAAGCAAGTCGAGCTGGGTTTGCTCCCGGTTTTCTAGCTCGGCCCATAGTTCCCCGCTGGGAAGCCAGTGGACTCGCGCGAGATAGATGTCTTGGTCGCTGCCCAAGTCCATCCAGACTGTTTTGCCACCCGATGTTGGAATTACTCCGAGGCGTACTTTGGCGTTCGCTTGTCCCGCAAAGGGGTATCCGTGATCTTCCTGGGCTGCGTGTCCGGTATCCTCGCTGCCCTGATGCATGATTCGGTAGAGTGGCAGATGGGTCTCATCGATCTCGGTATAGGCAATGTGTGTTCCGTCCTGCGACCACCAATACCCTTCGTATCTGTCCATTTCTTCCTGTGCGATGTATTCTGCTAGGCCGTGAACCTTATTCGCTTGTCCGCCAGTCGTTAGCTGCACGGGGGCTGAGTCCTTGCCATTGGTCGAAATAGTGAAAATGTCGTTGTCCCGGACAAAAGCGAGTTTGCCGCCGTCGGGTGAGAGTTGGGGAGCCTGAAGTGAACCAGTTCCGCCGTCTACGAGCTTGCGAAGCGAGCCATTGGTGCCATTTTGGACAAAGAGATGACCACCGAGAGGGACGAGCAGTACGTCGTTGTCCGAAGACCAACTGTACTTGGTAACTCCTAGTCCGCGCTCTCGTCGTCGTTCTCTTTCCAGCTTTTCTTCGGCAGAGAGTGTGGCCTCGGTGTCACCACCGCCTGAGGGGGAGATGATACTTTTTCTCGCACCACTCTCGATATCCAGAGAGTAGAGAGATCTGTTCAAGCTTCCATCCTCGGACCACAAAAAACTCACGTTCCGACCAGCATCACTGAATTTGAGTGATACGGGAATACTCGTCGCTGGCCTCGGGAAAAACGCTACTTCTTCCAGTGATATTGTGTTGCTGGTAGACATCTGGGAGTGTCTACCATGAATATAGGTACATTGCGCAATCCGCTGTGCGTTCGCCAAGTGATTTGGCGGTTTTATAGGTAACCCAACGCTTCAAGTTCTCGCCGTGTTTTGTCGTCGATAGGAATCTCGTTATTGTCGAACCGTTGCTTTTGTCCTGCGCTGTCCATTCGGGCGGCTTTGTTCGGAGTGGCTAGTGCCTCGGACAGGTAGATCTCACACAGGCGTCCGGACAGGAGCGCCGCTTGGTCTAATTGCTTCTTTAGCAGGTTCTTCTTCTCACCCGGATCGCTTGCCAGGTTGAAGAGTTTCATCCAGCCAGAGCTCTTCCCTACAATAAGTTTGTAGTCACCAACTCGGACAGAACGCAGGCTCTTTCTGGACCAAGCGAGAGTGTAGAAAGGATGCTGCCTTTTGCCGATTCCATCTTCAAGTAGTGGTAAGAAACTGAGTCCGTCGGCATCTTTCATAGGAGAAACGCCAAGGGCGTCGAGTATCGTGGGAGCGAGGTCTACGTGTTCAACGATTTCCTCAATATTGGCTCCAGGGCTAAATACTGGCGGATAACTCATTAGCAGGGGAGCGCGAATTTGCTCCTCATAGAGCGGCCAGCCGTGTCCCATAGCGCCATGATCCCGAATTTCTTCTCCATGATCATTGGTAACCACGACGAGGGTATTCTCGGACAAACCAAGCTCTTCGATTTTTCTGAGGAGACCTCCGAGGTAGTGATCTTGATAGCTAACCTCACCCTTATAGAGGGCCCAGATCCAGTTCAAGTCGTCATCGCTGATCTTTAGCTTGCCGTTGTCGACAACCATTTGTTCTTCTCGATCAAAGGAACTCCCGATTTTCCCCCGATATTTCCCGGGGTAGTAGGGCTTGCTGTACTCTTCTGGAACCTTGTAGGTGGTGTGCGGATCTACACTCTGGACGTAGAGAAAGAACTGCTCGTCTTTGTGCTTCTCCATCCATTCGGTGGCGTGAGGATAGATTTTGGAGCCATTGCCGTTGAGGCTGTGATCAGAATCATTCTGAAAGTGAGTCCAACCTTTGTCAAAGCCGAAGGTCCCCGAGACAACCGCATTGGCGATAAAGGCTCCTGTCGTAAATCCGGCGTCTTGCAATTGCTGGGGTAGGAAACGAATGTCCTTGTCGACTTTGGACGTCGCTTGCCTGGCGTTGTGTGTGCCTGGGTAGAGTCCACTCCACATGGTGGTTACTGATGGTTTTGTCCAGTTCTCGTTGTTGTACGCGTTGCGAAAGGTAGTGCTTTTCAACGCTAGTGCATCATAGGCTGGTGTTGCAACGTCCGCATCAGGGTTGACGCTGGCAAAGGAGTCGGCTCGCGTGGTGTCCATTACGACATAGACCAAGTTTTTTGCGCGCTTGCCCGGTGGTGGGGCTTCCTTGGCTTTGGGGATCATTACCTCGGGCTCGCCCCAGCCCGTTTTTCCCATTTTGGATTCTGTCCGAAGGTGCAGAATGATTGGTTGTCCAGAAAACGCACTTAGGTCGATAGCCGCTTCTTTCCAGTTTTCCGATTTCCCCTTATGGGAATACAAAATCTCTGTTTTCGAGGTGGTGGTTGCACTGACCTCAAAGGTTGTGTCCTGATCCGAACCCAGATCTACGATCAACTTACCATCGGTGGGAACGTGCAGATAGAACGAGAAGGTACGCGAACTGGGCGCCGCTAGCGCGCGCCTTGAGCCGTTCTCAAATCGTATGGGAAGGGTACGCGGTAGGTTTGAGAATTCTCCCGGATTGTCTGTGGTCGGAAGCCACACCCAGTCGAATTCTAGAGACGCTTTTGAACTGAGCTTGAGCTTCCTGCGTCCGGTTTTAACAGTTCCGTCTGGAATGGGAATTCGCAGCACTTGGTATTCGCTCGTGACTGCCAGTCCTTTCGCGAGGCTGGTTTTTCCAAAAGCTAGATTGATCGCAGAATCACCGTCCGGGCTTCGGACACGCATCACTACTTCTTTGGGGATTTCGCGAAACCAAAAGTTGAGAACACTTTTCCCCGGTTTTGTCCGCGCAGAGGATATGTCCGACTTCTCGGAGCCAAGAGCTTTCCAACCACTTTCCCAACCGCCCCGGGTGTACTTGTGTTGATCGGAAGTACCAAAATCAATCGCGATGCCGGCAATGGACACCTCGGCACGCAGCACCTCATTGACTACCTTTCCTTCTTGCTGCTGGAGCAAGGCCTAACCTTGCCCATCGCTTTTGGATTCTCCTTT
>JAESTW010000379.1 GCA_016763395.1 Kofleriaceae bacterium | reverse complement strand
GAAAGGCATGGGGCTCGGTATGGGCTTTATGGGCATCGCGGTGGCTCTTCTGGGCCGTAACAATCCCATTGGAATCGTCTTTGCGGCGCTGCTTTTAGGCACCTTGAGTCACGGCGGTTTGGCGGTCAACGCCTTCGTTCCCAAAGAACTCATAGATATATTGCAGGCAGTTATCATTCTAGCCGTCGCCATCACCAGTGCTCAGACCCAACGGGCTCTAGCTCGCGGGGAACACACATGATGGACGTACTGGGCGACATTTTTAGCTGGGTATTTCTCGCAGCGGTTCTGCGTAGTGCAATGCCCTTGGTCTTGGCGGCACTGGGCGGTACGATCTCAGAACGCAGCGGGGTTGTGAATATTGCATTGGAGGGCAAGCTGCTCTTCGGTGCCTTTTGTTGCACCGTCGGAGCTATCGAATACGACAGTGTTATCGTCGGGGCTCTATGTGGAATGCTCGGTGGAATCGTCGTGGCTGGAGTGTATGCGCTCGCAGTATTGCGTTTCCGAGCTGACCAAATCGTCTGTGGTGTGGCTATCAATCTGATGGCACTTGGACTAACCCGATACTTGCTCAAACTCAAGTACAACTCCACTGCCAGTTCTCCACCTTCGCCCGGTTTCGATACGGAGATTTGGACCAATCCCTTCTTCTATATCGTGATTGCGATCGCTATCCTCTTTTATCTCGGGTTTCAGTACACCCGATTTGGTCTGCGACTTCGGGCGGTTGGTGAGCATCCAGAGGCGGCCGAGACTTTGGGCATTTCTCCCGAGCGTGTCCGGTGGGCCTCGCTTCTTATTGCCGGTGCTGTCACGGGGTTAGGCGGCGCTTGGTTGGCGTTGAGCAACCACGGTTTTAGCGCGGACATGAGTGGTGGTCGCGGCTATATCGCACTCGCTGCGGTTATTATGGGCGCTTGGCGTCCGAGATTTGTCGCCGCGGCTTGCCTGGTTTTTGCCGCGGCCGAGGCGCTGCAACGTATCCTGCAGGTCAATAATGTCGGCGTTCCCAATGAGCTGATTCAGTCGCTGCCCTACATTCTCACGATCGTCGCCATGTCGGGGCTTGTCGGACGAAGCCGCCCGCCCGCGTCTTTGGGCAAACCCTTGCCATAACCCTTTGCCTGAGTGCCTGATGCGCTCGGGAAGCCGCTTGCGGCCTTAGCAGCCCGTGGTGAAAGTCAGACCCCGTCGAAACCGGCGCTTTTCCGCCATCTCTGCGTTGCAAAACTTCGCAATACGCAAGGTATTGCGATAGTTAGGCGCCTTGACCTGACAAAAAATCACTCGCTTTCACTCATGGTGCACTTCCACCACGGGCTGCTAGAGCGTTTCTGCTCACCATTTATTGTCTCGTTGAGGCCAGCATGACACCGTAAGTGCTGTGAGCAAGCCTACGTATCGCATTCACGTCAAACGAGACCGTTACAAGTTCTCTTGCGCCCATATGACAGTGTTTCCCGATGGGACCAAAGAGCGGTTGCACGGGCACAACTATTACCTGTCTGTCACGGTCGAGCTTCACTCCATTGCTTTCGCTGAGATGGTGGATTTCTCGCCTATCAAGGCCGCAATCGCAACGGTTTGCCAAGAGTGGAAGGAGCACACGCTGCTCGCAACGCTCAATCCCTACTACGAGCTGATTTCCGAGAGTGATACCGAGATAGAGTTTTTACTTTGCAAGTCTCGCTACGTTTTGCCCAAAGAGGATGTGGTGCTCTTGCCCATCGACAACTTGGCGGTTGAACCCTTGTCCGAACTGGCTTGCAAAAAGATAGTTCATGAATTGGGAGATGTTCTGGTTCCAGGCGTTGTCGAGTCCATTGAGGTTACCGTGGAAGAGAATCCCGGACAAGGCGCATCCACTCGTCATCAAATAGAAAGGGTGTAAACCGTGGCTAGGAGACGTCTGGATAAACTCCTTGTCAAGAAGGCGCTGGCGAGTACGATCGAAGAAGCGAGAGAACTGATTTTGGGACGTCGTGTCATGGTCGCAGGGATTTTCAATGAGAAACCTGCTAGCCAAATCGATGGCGGTGTGGACATCAAGCTCGTGGTTGATGAAGAACGCTATGTTTCCCGCGGCGCGCACAAGCTGGTTCAAGGTCTGTCGAGCTTCAATATCGATCCTCGCGGGATGGTTGCACTCGACATAGGCGCGTCTACTGGTGGTTTTAGTGATGTTTTGCTCAAGCGCGGCGCGCGCAAAGTCTTTGCTATAGATGTTGGATACGGACAGCTGGCGTGGTCCTTGCGGCAAGACGATAGAGTAGTAGTCTTGGAGCGCGAGAACGTGCGAACGATTGATAGCGCATTGATTAGCGAGTCGGCAGACATAGCGGTTATCGACGTGAGCTTCATCTCTCTGACCAAAATCCTCGATGATGTTTGGCGACTGATGGACTGTGATGCTGGCAAGTCGATTGTTGCACTTGTCAAACCGCAATTCGAAGCTCGCAAGGAGCAAGTGGGCAAGGGTGGAGTGGTTCGAGATCTGGATGTCCGGCAGGAGTGCATTGATAAGGTTGCGCGCTACTCTGAAGGCATTGGCTTAGGGGTCGGAGAGGTTGTTGAATCGCCAATTCGAGGACCTGCGGGCAATGTCGAGTTTCTTATTGAGTTGACAACAGGGGAGCGCAGGTCCTTTGACACTGAGGATTGAAGCACTAACGCGAGGTAGCCTCGACGAGGCTAGAGAAGTTCTTAGAAATGCTTGCCCTTGGGATCGGGCCGCTGTAGTTGCCGAAGAGAAGCTGTTTGACCCGGGAGCGTCTGGAGCGTCTGGAGAAGCGTTGGCAGCCTACGAGGGCGGCGCCATGGTGGGGGTTGCCAGTACTTCAGGAGGGTGGTTGCGCCTTCTCGCCGTTTGTCCCACGCGCCGTCGCCGTGGAGTTGGTACAGCGCTATTGCAGGCGTGTGAACACCAAATCTCGGCGCACGCTGGCAGTATAGCCGCGATGGCCCAACCCGGAAACTACCTCAGTCCGGGGATTGACGAGCGCAATCTTGAGACCATTGCGTGGCTGGAGAAGCGCGGTTTTGTCCGAACTGGGAGTTCGTGCAATCTATTGGTGCCGCTTGACGACAATCCGGTGTTAACGTCCGAGTCGTTTGAGAAATGGCAGGAGAAACTCTCAGTACTCGGCTATGAAGTCG